>JAYVYV010000069.1:0-14384 GCA_043783985.1 Acidobacteriota bacterium
AAGTGGCCGATGTTGCCGACGATGGCCTTGTCCTTCATCTTCGCCATGTGATCCACGGTGATGATGTTGTGGTTGCCCGTCGCCGTGATGAAGATGTCCGCGTCCTTGATCACATCGTCGATCGTGGCGACCTGGTAGCCTTCCATCGCCGCCTGCAGCGCGCAGATCGGATCGATCTCGGTGACGATGACGCGCGCGCCCTGGCCGCGCAGCGCCTGCGCGCACCCCTTGCCGACTTCACCGAACCCGAACACCACCGCCACCTTGCCGCCCAGCATCACGTCGGTCGCGCGGGCGAGACCGTCCGGCAGCGAGTGGCGGCAGCCGTAGATGTTGTCGAACTTGCTCTTGGTCACCGAGTCGTTGACGTTGATCGCCGGGAAGAGCAGCGTGCCCGCTTCCATCATCTGATACAGCCGATGGACGCCGGTCGTCGTCTCCTCCGAGACGCCGCGCAGCGAGGAGGCGATGCGCGTGTAGCGCCCCTTGTCCTTCGCGATCGACGCGCGAATGGTCTGAAGGATGACGCCCCACTCTTCGGGATCCTTGTCGGCGTCGAACGCCGGGACCGTGCCCGACTTCTCGAACTCCACGCCTTTGTGCACCAGCAGCGTCGCGTCGCCGCCATCGTCCACGATCAGCGTCGGGCCGCTGCCGTCGGGCCACTCGAGCGCCTGCTCCGTGCACCACCAGTACTCCTCCAACGTCTCGCCCTTCCACGCGAACACCGGCGTGCCCCTGGGGGTCGCGATGGTGCCGCCGTTCTCCGGACGGCCGACCGCGACCGCGGCGGCGGCGTGATCCTGCGTCGAGAAGATGTTGCACGACACCCAGCGCACGTCGGCGCCGAGCTCCACCAGCGTCTCGATCAGCACCGCGGTCTGAATCGTCATGTGCAGGCTGCCCATGATGCGGGCGCCGGCCAGCGGCTTCTTCGCGCCGTGCTGTTTGCGCAGCGCCATCAGCCCGGGCATCTCCTGCTCGGCCAGCCGCATTTCCTTGCGGCCGAACTCGGCCTCCGCCAGCGTGCGGACCTTGAACGGTTCACGTCCCGCCGCCTTCGCGGCATCGTACGGGTGCATCTTCGCTGTCGCTGTTGCCATCTGTCTCTCCTTGAAAGGCTAGTGCGTCTTCGCGTCTTCGTATTTCCGAGGGTGCATAGGTTTTGTTCCCGTTGCGACGAATAATCCGGGACCCTTCGAGCGCGCATCCGGAGGCAGTGCGACGATCCTGACGTCCTCGAACCCGGCGTCCTGAAACATGCGTCGCACGTGTGGGTCGCCGAAGCCGAGCCACACGTGGCCCATCTGCTGGCGGTAGCTCTCGCGATCGTGCGGCAGCATGTCGACGACGATCGCGCGGCCGCGCGGTTTGAGGACGCGCGCCACCTCGGTGAGCGCGCGCTCCGGCTCCGGCACGTGATGCAGCACCAGCATCAAGGTCGCCGCATCCAGCCGCGCGTCGTCGATCGGCAGCGCTTCCAGCTCACCCCGCCGCAAATCGACGTTGTCGAACGCCTGCAGTCTTTTCCTGGCGGCCTGCAGCATCGCCGCCGACGCGTCGACCGCGATGACCTTTTCGACAAACGGCGCGAGCGCCGCGCTCACCTGACCGGTGCCGCAGCCGAGGTCGCCGGTGGTCCACGACGCGTCCGACATCGCGGCCAGGGCCGCCAGGTGGAAGCGATCGCCGAACAGATCGTCCCGCACGCGATCCCACTGTCCGGCGGAGGAGGAGAAGAACTCCTGCGATTTCGTCCGACGGTCGGCGAGGGCGGCCCGCAGCCGGCGCTGATCCTGCGCCGCCGCGGGCGACGAGCCGACCTGCTCGCGAACGAGCAGCCACAGCCGCCACGCCGACGGATCGAGATCGTCGCGACCCTCGCCGCGATCGGGTCGGCCCGGTCGCGTCGGAGGCCGCGTCATCGCGTAGAGGTGGCTCGTGCCTTCGGCGCGCGCGGCGATCCACCCGCTGTCGGCCAGCGCCTTGAGGTGCCGGCTGACCGTGGACTGCGGCAGCTGCATGATCGTGCACAGCTCGGAGACGGTCAGCTCGTGCCGGTCGAGCAGGAGGAGCAGGCGGCTGCGCGTGGCGTCGGAGAGCGCCGACAGGTGGTCGAACATTGCGGCGGCGGCGCTTCCATTCATCCTTATAACCGGATGGAAGGATACAACCTCACGGGCGGCGCTGTCAAACGCCGCCCCCGCCGGTCGCCGGCGTCAGAATCCGGGCGACAGGTTGAACTGGAACACCCAGCCCCGGCCGGGCCGCTGAAACGGCCGCGCGACGTCGAACTGCGCGACGGCGAATCCCAGGACGTTGACCCGGAACGCCACGCCCGCGCTGCCCACGCCGCCTCGCGAACCGCCGAAGAGCGAGGGCGTGTCGGTGCGGTTCCACGCAACGCCGCCGTCCGCGAACAACGCCACTTCCACCGGAATGGGTCCATACATCCGCTGCGACGCGCCGAATGGGCGCAGCAACGGAAACCGGAACTCCAGGTTGCCGACGAGCAGCCGGCTGCCGGTGAGCCGATCGAAGGCCGGGCACCGGCTCGCCGCGCTCGCCACGCAATCGGCCTCCTGGAACGTCCCGACGTCGTAGCCACGCACCAGGTTCGGGTACCCGAGGAAGAGCGGGAAGAGCCGATCGTCGTCGCCTCCCGCGCCGTATCGTCCGTAATGCATGACGCGCGTCGCAATCGTGTAGAACGACACCGGCATGAAGTAGCGCCGGTAGTCTGCGAGCACGCTGGTGTACTGCACCGATCCGAAGGTCGGCGAGGCTTCGATCCGGTACCGCTGGCCCTGCACCGGGCTGGTCGGGCCGAAGTTCGAGGTGTCGAACACGAGCGCCGCGGCGCTGGTGGCGAGCGTCAGCGGCCGGCTGAGCGACATCTCCGTCGAGTCGGTCGCGATCAACCCTCCGGTGTTCAGCGAGTAGGCCGTCGTCTGCACGATCTGATCGAAGGAGAGGCGCGTGACGCCGCCCTGGAATTCCACGCGCTGCGCGCGGTTGAACGGATACGCGAGGATGCCGCCGGCGCTCTGCTCCGTCTGCCGAAAGATGATCTGCTGATCGACCTGGGCCGGCTCGCCGCCGACCGTCGCCACGCCGCTCTGGAAGCCGCCGCTCAAGTACGGCGTCTGCCCGGCGACGATGCCCCAGTTCCAGCGGTGGGCCTGGTTGAAGTAGGCGACCTGCGCCGCGGTGTTCTTGACGCTGAAGTTATTGCTCAAACCCGAATTGAGCTGCACGGCGGTGACGAGCATCTGATCGCCGAGGACGTCGCCGAACTGCAGCGCGATGCCGCCGCCAATGGCCGGGCCGAATCGACTCGCGCCCACGGCCACCGAGGGCTGCGCCAGTCCTTCGAGCGAGAGCTTCGGCTGATAGCGCTCGGTCGGGTACGGGGTGGCGGGCGGCAGGCCGAACGTCGCGTTCTGGAGCTGCGCCTGCACATCGCTCTGCCGGCGATCGAGCGGCGGCAGCGTCGCCGCGCTCGCCGCCGCGTCCGCCAGCACCCGGCCTGCAGGTGTCCCCCCCGCCCTGCTGCCGGACACACCCGATCGGCCGTTCTCTCCCAGGTCGGCGACGTAGATGTCGTACTTGCCGCCCTGGTACACGCTGAAGGCGGCGGCGCCCGTGCGCGCGGCGACCGAGAGCGCGGGGCTCGAGCCGGTGATGCCGCTGATGCCCGTGCCGACGTTGGTCACCTGCACGACCTCGTCGAGTCCGCCGTCGATCGGGATCCGGTAGACGTTCGGGATGCCGTTGCGGTCGGAGATGAACAGCAGCGCGCGGCCGTCGGGCGTCCACTGCGGGTTGATGTTCTTGCCGCTGGTGAACGCGCGGACTGGTTCAATCGCGCCGCTGACGGGATCGATGAGCGCGAGGCGGTAGTCGCCGATCGCGAGCGTCTGCAGATTGCTGGAAAAGCGATCGGTCGCGAACGCGATGCGCCGGCCGTCAGGCGACCACGCAGGCTGGACGTCGGCGTAGGCGTCGTTGGTCAGACGCTGGAGCTTCGAGGCGCCGAGGTCGTACACGTAGAGGTCGGTCAGGCCGCGGCTCATGCCCGTGAAGCACACGGCGTGGCCGTCGGGGGCCCACGTGGGATTGAAGATCTCGTCCACCTCGTCGAGCCGCACTTCGCGCTCCTGACGGCCGCTGCGCGCATCGAACACGGCGAGCGCCGCATGCCCCGACGTCACCGTCGCGATCGCGACGCGCTGGCTCGCCGCGTCCCACGCGCCCGCGGAGTAGATGAACTGAATGCTGGAGAAGTGCGGATCGCTGGCGGTGCTCGTCAGCTTGTGCACGATCCGGCCGGTCGCGGCGTCGGCGATGAAGAGATCGATGGAGAACACGCTGCGCGTGGACAGGAACGCGATCCAGCGGCCATCGGGGCTGATGGCGGGCCCGACGTTGAGATCGCCGCTGAAATCGGCGCTCGTGATCACGAGGCGTCCCGTGTCGCCCGGAGGGGTCGTCGATGCGAGAGTCGGCGCGTAGGCCTTCCGGATCGCGGCCTGCCAGTCGTCGGACAGCTCCTTGGTTTTCACACCGAGCACTTTTTCGATGGCGACGTTGGTGTCGCCGGCAGCCGCGGCCGTCGCCAGCATGTCCGGGATCACATCGTCGCCGAACCGGCCGCCGACATAGGCCCAGAACGCCTGGCCCCAGCGGTAGGGAAAGTACTTCGGGTTGTCGAGCTGCTCGATCGTGGGCAGCGTGTCTTTTTCCGTCTTGCCGTTCTGCCGGGCCGCGTCGCGCAGCCACATCGCGGTGTTGGGATCGACCGGACCGAGCGAGAGGTATTCGGCCATGCCTTCGATGAACCAGAGCGGCAGCCGTTCGGCGCCGTTCTGTCCGGGCGGCGCATTCGGTTTCGTCGTGATGTCGAACTGGAACGCATGGACGAGCTCGTGGCCGATGACGTGGTCCGTGTCGGCGAGCGGTCCGCCGAGCGGGAGGACGATCCGGCGGCGCAGCGGCTCGGTGACGCCGCCGGTGCCTTCGCTGAGCTCGCCCTGAATGGTGTTGGTCTGTTCGAAATCGGGGTGCGACGCGTAGAGCACGAGCGGCTGCCGCCCGCTGAGCTCGTGCGCGAGGACGCGTCCGAGGCGCGCGCGCCAGCGCTCCGCCATCCGCGCCGCGATGTCGATGCCTTCACGCTCCGAAGGGTAGTAATAGATGTCAAAGTGCTCGGTGGTGAGGATCTGGAAGTCGAGCCGCTTGAACTGCACTTTGTTACGGCCGAAATATTGGGCGGAGGCGGGCGCAGCCAGCGCGACCATCACGCACGCCGCCAGCGCCGCCGCGAACCGTTGTCGGGGATTCATGACGCGAGGCGGATGCAATCCACACGCCGTGGGAGGGAAACCGGTGTCGGGGTTCTCCCCGACGCGGACCCTGTCCGACAGTTGACGCGCGGGGTGCAGGGGCGCCGTAAGATGGCTCTGTGAGCGACCACCCAGCCTTCGCGCCCGGCGTTCCCGAGATTGGTCGAGACGACCTGGTTCGCGCGCTTCGCGCGGGGCGCATCGTCCTGGTCGACGTGCTTTCGCCCGAATCGTTTGCGTCGATGCACATTCCGGGCGCGGTTAACCTGCCCGTCGCCGACCTCGCGCGTCGGGCGGGCGACGTGCTGCCGGATCGCCGCGGGGCGATCGTCGCCTATTGCGGCGGCCCGACCTGACCGCTGGGCGCGCAGGCCGTGAGCCTGCTCCGCGAGCTCGGCTATACGAACGTCAGCCACTATCCCGGCGGCCTCACGGAGTGGCTCGAGTCCCAACAGCCGGCCGACGCAGGGCCTAAGCCCCGCGTGGCTCCCCCCGCTGTGGTGATCGAGCCGCACGCCCGGGCGGATGTGGCGCAGCGCTTCAGCGCGGCGAGCCTGTCGTCCCGCTTCGTCGACGCGCTCGCGGAGCGATCCGTCGGCGCGCTGTTCCGGCTCTGGATCGCGATCGTGCTCGGCTGCGGCGTCGTGTACTGGCTGCTGGCGTGGATCTCGCCGCGGTTCGCGCTCATGTCGAACGGGGGACCGGTCGCGCGCGGCCTTGGCGGTCTCCTGCCGGCGATCTACTTCAGCGCCGTCACCGCAACGTCGGTCGGATACGGCGACATCGTCCCGACCGGCGTCTCGCGCCTGCTGGCCGTCCTGGAAGGCGTCGCCGGTCTGATTCTTTTCGGCTGCGTCGTGTCGAAGTTCGTCTCGCGGCGGCAGGACCAGTTGATCGGCGAGATTCACCGCATCGCGTTCGAAGATCGGCTCGGCCGCGTGCGTACGAACCTGATGCTCGTGAGGACGGAGGTGCAGGCGACCGCGCGGCTCTGCGACGGCCAGGCCATCCCGCCGGTCGAGGCGCTCCGCCGCGTCGAGAGCGCGGCGATGGTGTTCGTCGGCGAGCTGCACGCCGTGCACGATCTGCTGTACCGGCCGCAGGACACGCCGGATGAAGCCGTCCTGGAAGCGATCCTCGCGGGGCTGACGTCGGTGTTCCGCGAGTTCAACGAGCTGCTGGCCTGCGTGGAGGCCAAGGGCGCCGAGCGCCCGACTGCGCTCGCGGCGAGCGTGAAGACCCTGTCGCGGCTCGCGCGGGAGATCTGCGGCGACTGCGTGCCGCGTGAGTTCGCGCCGGCGCTGCGGACGTGGATGGATCAGATTCAGCGGATGGCGGCCGAGGTCGAGCAGATCTGAAGCGTCCTCGCGTTCGGCTGCGCCGCGCAGTAGTCGTCGATGGCGCGCTGGACCTCCTCGTGTGCGAGCCGGGAGTCGCGCGCGTGTTTGGCGTCCGCCGCGCTTCTCCCCACGTAGCGCAGGACGCTCAGCAGATCGAAGCCGACGCCCGGCGGCTGCCAGCCGACCGGATCGGTCGCCCACGCGACCGTCTCGAAGATCTCGTGCATCGGGTGGATCGCCTTGATGCGCACCTTGAAGTCGGCCTCCGCGCCCGGGAGCGCCAGGCGCAACGGCGGTTGCTGCAGCACCGACCGCATGCGGTCGAGCGACGGATCGGCGGCCGGCGTCTGCGCGTCCGGCGCGGCGGATGCACCGAGGGTCATCGCGGACACCAGCGCCAGGAGCGTCGCCCTCATCGCACCGGAGTATCGCAGATCTGGATGCCGGCGCCTTGCCTCGGCTGCGCGCTGCAGTACTGCGCCACCGCGGAGCGGACTTCGTCCTTCGCCGCGGCTTCGGCGCGCGCGCGTTCCGCGTGCGAGATCGCGTTCAGCGCCTGGCCGCCGAGATACTTGCCGACGAGGTTTTCGATCAGGATCGTCAGGAGCTGCGACTGGTTGAACGCCGCCAACGGCTGACGCAGCGGGTTGTCCACCGACGGGAACATGATCCGGTCCTGCTCGGTCATGTAGAGGCCGCCGGCCGGGATCGGTCCAGCCTTGAAGTTCAGCGTCGCCAGCAGCTCTTCGATCTTCTGCCGTTCCTGAATCTGGATGCGGAACGTGGGCCGCTCGTCGATCGTGCGCAACGACAAGGTCGGCGTCGTGGCGAGCGCCTCGCGAATCTTGGCCACCGACACCGGCAGGCCCGATCCCTGGGCCTTGGTCGCTTCGTCCCGGGCGCCGTCCTGCGAAGAGGACGCGGGTGTCTGCTGCGCCCCGGCGGGCGAGGCGGTGAGAATCGCCGTAAACAGCAGAGCCAGCAGGCGCATGTTCGTTAGGACGCCGTGGACGCCTCCACAGCCGTTCCACAGGGTAACGTACACGAGGCTGCATGACCGGGGCCAGCCACCCCCGACGATCAGCACCGGAGCCGCGCCGTTTTCTCCTGGTGTCTTTCGTGTCCTTTCTGTTTGATCAGACATCGGACATGCCCGAGCTCCCCGACCTGGTGATCTATCTCGAAGCGCTGACCCGCACGATCGTCGGCCGCCGCCTCGAGCGGATCACGCTCCACAGCCCGTTCGTGCTCCGCACGGTCGATCCGCCGCTCGATGCCATCCACGGACAGCTTGTGCTCGGCGTGCGCCGCATCGGCAAGCGTGTCGTGCTCGCCTTCGACGACGATCTCTTCATCGTCATCCACCTGATGATCGCCGGGCGGTTGCGGTGGCGCGAGCCGGGCAAGAAGCCGGGTCTGGGACCGAGGCTGGTGCGCGCGACGTTCGTGTTCGGGCACGGCACGCTGTGGTTCACCGAAGCCAGCTCGACGAAGCGCGCGTCGCTGCAGCTGGTACGCGGCGAAGCGGCGCTGCGGGCGATCGATCCGGGCGGCGTCGAGCCGCTCGAGGCCACGGCCGAACAGTTTCGCGAGGCGCTCGCGCGCGAGAACCACACGGTGAAGCGCGCGCTCACCGATCCGCATCTCTTCAGCGGCCTCGGCAACGCGTACTCGGACGAAATTCTTCACGCCGCGCGGCTGTCGCCGCTGAAGCTCACGGGATCGCTGACCGATGAGGAGTGCACGCGGCTGTACGACGCCACCCGCGCGACGCTCGCGCGATGGCTCGATCTGCTGCGCGCGCAGACAGGGGACCGGTTTCCGGAGGAGGTGACCGCGTTTCACGGCGAGATGGCGGTTCACGGCCGCTTCAGGCTGCCGTGCCCGGTCTGCGGCCGGCCGGTGCAGCGGATCGTACGGGGTCAGACCCCTTCGTCCCGCTTCAAGGGGTCTGACCCCGGAGAGTGCAACTACTGCGCGACGTGCCAGACGAAGGGCCGGCTGCTGGCCGACCGGTCGCTGTCGCGGCTGCTGAAGGGCGACCGGCCGACGTCGATCGACGACCTCTGACTTCGACCCGACAGACCCGACCCACCTGCCCGCCGGGCCGCCGGTCGTGCTTGCCTTTACACATCACTACATGTAGATTTATAGATGTGAAGCTCGCCTCGGCGCTCTACCGGCTGCTCGGCGACGAGGCGCGGCTGCGCCTCCTGAGGGTGCTGTCGCGCGAGCGGCTGAACGTGACGGAGCTGACCGGCGTGCTCGGCCTCGCCCAGTCGGGCGTCTCCCGCCACCTCGGCATGCTGAAAGAGGCCGGCCTGGTGGCCGAGGAGCGCGACGGCGGGTTCAGCTACTACCGCGCGGCCGGGCTACGGGGAGCGGATGCGGCGATCACCGCGATCCTCCAGGCGCAGTTCGAGGCATCGGCGGCCGATCCCGCGGTGCGCGCCGACGAGGCGCGGCTCCAGGAGGTGCTGCGCCTGCGCAAGGAGAACTTCGACATCCACGCCGGCCCCGACACGCGCGACGCGCGGCAGCTCGTGCCGGGACGCAGCTGGGCCGCCTGGTCGCGCGCCCTCGGGTTGCTGATGCCGCGGGTCAAGGTGGCGGACCTGGGCTGCGGCGAAGGCTATCTGACGATCGAGGCGGCGCGCTGGGCGTCGCGCGTCATCGCGGTCGACCGCTCGGAGACGGTGCTCACCCGCGCGAAAGCGCTCGCGCGGCGGCGCCGCGTGTCGAACGTGATCTGGAAGAAGGGCGAGCTCGAGCGGCTGCCCATGAAGGACGCCACGGTCGACGTCGCGATGCTGTCGCAGGCGCTGCACCACGCGCACGATCCGGCGCGCGCGGTCGCCGAAGCCGCGCGCGTCACCACGGCCGGAGGGCGCGTGCTGCTGCTCGATCTGCGCGCGCACGACGAGCAATGGGTGCGCGCGAAGCTCGGCGACCGCCGTCTCGGATTCGCAGACGACGAGCTCAGACGGATGCTCGCCGCCGCGGGGCTGACCGACGTCAGGGTCGGCGTCGGCGCGCGCAAGGCGGGCGACCCGTTCACGGTGCTCATCGCGTCGGGGACGAAGGCACCCGCGAAACACACCAAGAACACGAAAGACACGAAACCGGGCTTCTCGGGTTTCGTGGTTTGAGGCGGACGCTGATGCCACGTGACGTGCGGACACGACTCGACGATCTTCTCGCGACGCGGATCCTCGTCCTCGACGGCGCGATGGGGACCATGGTCCAGCGGCACCAGCTGACGGAAGCCGACTTCCGCGGCGCGCGGTTCACGGATCATCCGAAGGATCTGCGGGGCAACAACGACGTCCTCGTCCTGACGCGTCCGGACGTCATCGCCGAGATCCACCGGCAGTACCTCGAGGCGGGCGCCGACATCATCGAGACGAACACGTTCAGCGGCACCGCGATCGCGCAGGGCGACTACGCCCTCGAGCCGCTCGTCTACGAGCTGAACCTCGAGGGCGCGAAGCTCGCGCGGGCGGCGTGCGACGAGTACACCGCCAGGGACCCGTCGCGGCCGCGCTTCGCCGCCGGTTCGATGGGGCCGACCAACCGGATCCTCTCGATTTCGCCCGACGTCAACGACCCGGCGTTCCGCAACATGACGTTCGACGCGCTGCGCGACGCGTTCAAGGAGCAGGCGCGCGGCCTGATCGACGGCGGCTGCGACCTGCTGCTCCTCGAGACGATCGTCGACACGCTGAACGCCAAGGCGGCGATCGTCGCGATCGAGGAGCTCTACGACGAGCGCCGGACCCCGAGCGACGCACGTCTGCCCCTGATGATCTCGGTCACCATCACCGACCGCAGCGGCCGGACGCTGTCGGGGCAGACGATCGACGCGTTCTGGGTGTCGATCGCCCACGCCAGGCCGTTCAGTGTCGGCATCAACTGCGCGCTCGGCGCGCGCGACATGCGGCCCTATCTCGCCGATCTGGCCCGCATCGCCGACTGCTACGTCAGCTGCTATCCGAACGCCGGCCTGCCCAATGCCTTCGGCGCCTACGACGAGCAGCCCGCGGAAACCGGCGGCTACCTGCGCGAGTTCGCCACGAGCGGCTTCGTCAACATCGTCGGCGGCTGCTGCGGCACCACTCCCGATCACATCGCCGCGATCGCCCAAGGCGTGGCCGGCCTGCCGCCGCGCCGAATTCAGAATTCAGAATTCGGAATTCAGAATTCGTTCACGCGTTTCTCGGGTCTCGAAACGCTCACCATACGGCCCGACTCGAACTTTCAGATGATCGGCGAGCGGACCAACGTCACCGGATCGTTGAAGTTCGCGCGGCTGATCAAAGCCGGCGACTACGCGACCGCGACCGAGGTGGCACTCGAGCAGGTCCGCGGCGGCGCGAACATCATCGACGTCAACATGGACGAGGGCATGCTCGACTCCGAGCAGGCGATGACGCATTTTCTGAACTACATCGGGACCGAGCCCGACATCGCGCGCGTGCCGTTCATGATCGACAGCTCGAAGTGGTCGGTCATCGTCGCGGGCCTGAAGTGCGTGCAGGGCAAGGCCGTGGTCAACTCGATCAGCCTGAAGGAGGGCGAGGCCGATTTCCTGGCGAAGGCCGCCGTCGTCAAGCGCTTCGGCGCCGGCGTCGTCGTGATGGCGTTCGACGAGCAGGGGCAGGCCGACACGATCGAGCGCAAGGTGTCCATCTGCGGGCGCGCGTACGCGCTGCTGACCGGGCGCGCGGGCTTCGCGCCATCCGACATCATCTTCGACCCGAACATCCTCGCCATCGCGACCGGCCTCGAGGAGCACAACGCCTACGCGATCAACTTCATCGAGGCGACGCGGCTGATCAAGGCCTCGTGCCCCGGCGTGAAGATCAGCGGCGGCGTCAGCAACCTCTCGTTTTCCTTCCGCGGCAACGACGTGGTGCGCGAGGCGATCCACTCGGCCTTCCTGTATCACGCGATCAAGGCCGGGATGGACATGGGAATCGTCAACGCCGGCCAACTGGTCGTGTACGAAGACATCCCGAAGGATCTGCTCGAGCACGTCGAGGACATCATCTTCAACCGCCGTCCCGACGCCACCGAGCGGATGGTCGAGTTCGCGGCGACGGTGAAAGGCGGCGCGACCAAGCGGGAGCACGATCTCACCTGGCGCGAGGCGGCCGTCGAGGCGCGCCTCTCGCACGCGCTGGTCCACGGCGTCGTCGACTTCATCGAGATCGACGTGGAAGAGGCGAGGCAGCAGTACGCCAGGCCGCTCGAGATCATCGAGGGGCCGCTGATGGACGGCATGAAGGTGGTCGGCGATCTGTTCGGCGCCGGAAAGATGTTCCTGCCGCAGGTGGTGAAGAGCGCGCGCGCGATGAAGCGGGCGGTCGCCTACCTCGAACCGTTCATGGCGGCCGAGCGCGAGGCGCGGATGGCCGCCGGCGGCGCCGCGGAGACGGCGTCCAAGGGACGGATCGTCCTCGCCACCGTGAAAGGCGACGTGCACGACATCGGCAAGAACATCGTCGGCGTCGTGCTCGGCTGCAACAGCTACGAGGTCATCGATCTCGGCGTCATGGTGCCGTGCGATCGGATCCTCCAGACCGCGATCGACGAGAAGGCCGACCTGATCGGCCTGAGCGGCCTCATCACGCCGTCGCTCGACGAGATGGTCTTCGTCGCGAAGGAAATGGCGCGGCGCGGCATCCGCCGGCCGCTCCTCATCGGCGGCGCGACGACGAGCCGGCAGCATACGGCGGTGAAAATCGCGCCCGAATACACGCAGAGCACCGTCCACGTCCTCGACGCGTCGCGCGTGGTCGACGTCGTCGCGAGCCTGCTGAGCGACGAGCGGCGGGCGGCGTTCGAGCAGACCAACCGCGGGCTGCAGGAGACCCTCCGGTTCCAGCACAGCGCGCGAAAAGAGAAACCGCTGCTCCCGTACGCGACGGCGCTCGCCAATCGCCTGACGCTCGACTGGACGGCGCACACGCTGCCCGAACCGCCGTTCGCCGGCCGCCGCGTCGTGACGGTGCCGCTCGAGGATCTCGTGCCGTACATCGACTGGACGTTCTTCTTCGCCGCGTGGGAGCTGAAAGGTCGCTATCCGGCGATTCTCAGCCATCCCCAGTACGGAAAGGCCGCGCGCGACCTCTACGACAGCGCGCAAGTCCTGCTCGATCGGATCATCCGCGAGAAGCTGCTCACCGCGACCGGGGTGTACGGCTTCTGGCCCGCGGCCAGCGAAGACGACGACATCGTCGTGTATCGCGACCGCGCGCACACCGGCGAGCTCGCGCGCTTCAACCTGCTGCGGCAACAGGAGGCGATCGCCGACGGCAAGCCCAACCTGTCGCTGGCCGATTTCATCGCGCCGCGATCCGCGCTGGCAGGCGGCCGCAGCGACTATCTGGGAGCCTTCGCGGTGACGGCGGGGATCGGCGCCGACGAGCTGGCGAAGCGCTTCGAGCGCGAGCTCGACGATTACAGCGCCATTCTCGTCAAGGCGCTCGCCGATCGCTTCGCGGAAGCGTTCGCCGCCTTTCTGCACCAGCAGGCCCGCAAGGAGTGGGGGATCGACGAGGCGCGCGGCGTCGACGATGTGCATCACGAAACGCACCGGGGGATCCGCCCGGCGTTCGGTTACCCCGCGTGCCCGGACCACAGCGAGAAGTTCAAGCTGTTCGAGTTGCTGAACGCCAGCGAGGTCGGCATCGCGCTGACCGAGAGCGCGGCCATGACGCCGGCGGCGAGCGTCAGCGGGCTGTACTTCGCGCACCCGCGGGCAAAATACTTCACCGTTGGCCGCCTGGGCGAAGACCAGGTGGCCGCCTACGCAAAGCGCAAAGGACAGTCGATCGAGCAGGTCGAGCGATGGCTCACCCCGAACCTGTCGTACGAGCCCGCCCGCTGCTGACGTTTTCGTGATCCGGAGCCGATGCTGAAGCCGAGGACGGCGATCCTCGGAATACACCGCGGGGAGGGACGCGAACACGCACGGCAAGGGCGCGTTATTCCCGCCCGGGTATTACAAACCCCGTTCTTTCTCGCGGATCGCGGGGACAGTCATGACCAACGCGCTTCTTTCTTGCGCGACATAGCCCTCGTTGCGCAAGTCGAAGTAACTCAAAAGGACATCTGTATTCATATTTATACGACTTTATATGACACTGTAGTATTTACGATGCTTATGAGTGCTCTATTTTGACATACGTGTTTCGTGATGGGACACAAGGCGTCTATTGCTGATTCAATTGGCAATTTCGTATGTTAATGACGATTGATCGTCTGTGGATGTGCTGCGACGGAACAAGTAACTGTTTTCGCGGCGACGCGAGTGGTTTTGCGACCAAGTCACAACACGTTGAAAATGCGTCGTTTAGAGCTTCGAGCCTCACGACGCCTGAGATGGTAGAGCTCTTGCTCTATGACCGCACGTGATTAAACTTCCGTATCCCCCCGATCCCAGACATAAAGCCGTCTGGGGTCCGAAACGAATCCTCGGCGCCGCGCTGCTCATCAGCGGGTTGATGTCCAACGTCGCGGCCGCCAAGACGCATTCCCACGAAGCCGCCCGCAAAACGCCCGGCGCGCCGAGCGCCTCGGCCAAGGCCTACAAGCTCGACGACGAACTGTCGGAGCGGTCCAAGGATCGCAACGGTGCCCGCACCACCCGCGTCATCGTGACGCTCGTGCCGGGGGCGAAACTCCCCGCCGAGTT
>JAYVYV010000070.1:0-5138 GCA_043783985.1 Acidobacteriota bacterium
TGCCGCATCCTCGGCCTCGAGCCTGCGCCGGTCGCCTCCCAGGTCATCCAGCGCGATCGCCATGCGGAGCTGCTGTCGGCGATCGCGATCACCGGCGCCTCGCTCGAGAAGTTCGCGCTCGAGGTCCGCGGTCTGCAGAAGACGGAAATCGGCGAGGTCGAGGAGCCGTTCGGCAAAGGACAGAAGGGCTCGTCGGCGATGCCGCACAAGCGCAACCCGATCGGCGCCGAGCAGATCGTCGGCCTGGCGCGGCTGCTGCGCGGAAACGCCCACGCCGCGTTCGAGAACATCGCCCTGTGGCACGAGCGCGACATCTCGCATTCCTCGGTCGAGCGCGTCATCCTGCCCGACAGCTTCATCGCGCTCGATCACATGCTGCGCCGCATGACGCGGATTGTGCGCGGCATGCTGGTGAACGTCGAGCGCATGCGGGAGAACCTGAACCGATCGCGCGGCGTCGTGTTTTCCGGCACCGTGCTGCTCGAGCTCGCCAAAAGGGGCGTGTCGCGCGAGCAGGCGTATGAGTGGGTGCAGCGCAACGCGATGCGCTCGTTCGCCGAGCAGCTCGACTTCAAGACGCTGCTGCTCGCCGATCCGGACGTCGTCGGTGCGCTTCCGCCCGCCGAGATCGAACGCGCGTTCGACCTCGACGAGCAGCTCAAGCATGTGGATCACATCTTCGACCGCGTCTTCCATCCGGTGAGGGCCTAACGCATGCGCGCGCGTGTTTTCGTCACGTTGAAGCCGTCGGTGTTCGATCCGCAGGGCCGGACGATTGTCGACGCGCTGCGGTCGCTCGGCTACGACCATGTCTCCGACGTGCGGCAGGGCAAGTACTTCGAGCTGGATCTCGCGACGACCGAGCGCGCACAGGCCGAGAAGCTGGCCGCCGACGTCGCCGACAAGGTGCTCGCCAACCCGGTCATCGAGAGCTACCGCATCGAGGTGGACTGATCATGAAATTCGGCATCGTCGTCTTTCCCGGGAGCAACTGCGACGAGGACGCGTTTCACGCGGCCAAAGATGTGTTCGGCCAGGACGCCGAATATCTGTGGCACAAGGACGCCGACCTGAAGGGCGCCGACGTGCTGATTCTCCCGGGCGGGTTCGCGCACGGCGACTACCTGCGCACCGGCGCGATGGCGCGCTTTTCGCCGATCATGGCGCCCGTGCGGGCGTTCGCCGGGCGCGGAGGGCCGGTGCTCGGCATCTGCAACGGCTTCCAGATTCTGCTCGAGTCGGGGCTCCTTCCGGGCGCGATGCTGCGCAACAAAGGCCTGAAATACCGCTGCGAGCGCGTGCACCTGCGCGTCGAGCAGGCGGACACGCCGTTCACCGGCGCCGCGGCCGTCGGCCAGGTGCTCACGATTCCGATCGGCCACGGGGAGGGGAACTATTTCGCTCCGCCCGAGATGCTGGCGCAGATCGAGGCCAACCGCCAGGTGGTCCTCCGGTATACCGATCCCGAAGGCCGCCTCGATGAGTCGTGGAACCCGAACGGCTCGGTCCACGCGATCGCCGCGCTCTGTAACGCCTCGCGCAACGTCGTCGGCATGATGCCTCACCCGGAGCGCGCCTGCGAAGCGCTGCTCGGCGGCGTGGACGGCCGCATGATTTTCGATTCGATCGTCGAGACGTTCCGCTCGGCTGAAAGCCTCGCGCTCCAGCCATCTGTCGCCGAACGGAGCGCGAGCCTTTCAGGCGAGCGATCGCGATGATCGATTCCCTGGTACTCGAACGCCACGGCCTCAAGAACGACGAGTACGACCGCATCGTCACGTTCATGGGGCGCGAGCCGAACCTCACCGAGCTGGGCATCTTCTCGGTGATGTGGTCGGAGCACTGCAGCTACAAGAGCTCGCGCGTGCACCTGAAAACGCTTCCGACGGACGGGCCGCAGGTGCTGCAGGGCCCCGGTGAAAACGCCGGCGCGGTGGACATCGGCGGAGGGCTGGCCGCGGTCTTCAAGATCGAGTCGCACAATCATCCATCGTTCATCGAGCCGTATCAGGGCGCGGCGACCGGTGTCGGCGGCATCATCCGCGACATTTTCACCATGGGCGCGCGTCCGATCGCGCTGCTCAACTCGCTGCGCTTCGGCTCGCTCGACGCGGCCGGCACGCGCCGCCTGCTCGAAGGCGTCGTGGCCGGCATCGCCGGCTACGGCAACAGCATCGGCATCCCGACCGTCGGAGGCGAGATCGCGTTCGAGCCGTCGTACGCGGGGAACCCGCTCGTCAACGTCTTCTGTCTCGGCATCGCGAAAGCGTCCGACATCATCAAGGGCGTCGCGTCGGGAGTCGGCAACGCGGTGTACTACGTCGGCGCGAAGACCGGCCGCGACGGCATCCACGGCGCGACGATGGCCTCGGCGGAGTTCGACGAGAAATCGGCGGAGAAACGCCCGGCGGTCCAGGTCGGCGATCCGTTCATGGAAAAACTGCTGCTCGAGGCATGCCTCGAGGTGATGCAGACCGATGCGCTCATCGGGATCCAGGACATGGGCGCCGCCGGCCTGACCTGTTCGACGACCGAGATGGGGTCGCGCGGCGGCGCGGGCATCGAAATCGACGTCTCGCTGGTGCCGCAGCGCGAGAGCGGCATGACGCCGTACGAGATCATGCTCTCCGAGTCGCAGGAGCGCATGCTGCTGGTCGCCAAGCAGGGACGCGAAGCCGAGGTGGAGCGGATCTTCGAAAAATGGGATCTGCACGCGGCGCGTATCGGCCACGTGACGGACGATGGCATGCTGCGCGTCAAGAATCGAGGCGTCGTGGTTGCTGAGATTCCCAATCGCGCGCTGACCGACGAGGCGCCGGTCTACCGTCGACCGATGAGCGAGCCGGAGTATCTGCGTGAGGCGCAGCAACTCGATCTCGATTCACTCGGACGCTCGGCTAAAGCCTTCGCGCTACCCGGCGACGGCGATGCCGTAGCGCGAAGGCTTCAGCCGAGCGTGTACAACACAGAGCCGAGCGATCACCACGCCACGCTGCTCGCGCTGCTCGGCTCGCCGACCATCGCGAGCAAGAAATGGATCTACCGGCAGTACGACCACATGGTCCGCACCAACACGATCAACCTGCCGGGCCTTGGCGCCGGCGTGGTGCGCATCAAGGGCACCGACCGCGCGCTGGCGATGTCGGTCGACGGGAACGGCCGCTACTGCTATCTCGATCCCTATCGCGGGGCGATGCTCGCGGTCGCCGAGGCGGCGCGCAACGTCGCCTGCGCGGGCGCGCGCCCGCTGGCCGCCACCAACTGCCTCAATTTCGGCAACCCGGAGCGGCCGGGCATCATGTGGCAGTTCGCGAAGGCGGTCGAGGGAATCGGCGCGGCGTGCCGCGCGCTCGACGTGCCCATCACGGGCGGCAACGTCAGCCTGTACAACGAGACCGATGGTCAGGCCATCTATCCGACGCCGACGATCGGCGTCGTCGGATTGCTCGAGCACGCGGATCGGGTAGTCAGCCGGAGATTCCAGGAGCCGGGCGACGCCATCCTCCTGCTGGGCGAAGGCCATGGCGAGTTGGGCGGCAGCGAGTACCTGAAGGTGATCCATGATCTGGTGCGCGGCATGCCGCCGGCTCTGGATCTGGCGGCGGAGCGCGCCCTGCAGGCGCTGCTCGTGACGCTGGCCGGCGAACGCCTCGTCCGGTCCGCGCACGACTGCTCCGACGGCGGTCTCGCGGTGGCGGTCGCCGAAAGCGCGTTCGATACGATCGGCATCGGCGCGCACGTGTCCCTCGAAGGGACTCACGTGTCGGGGGACGCCGTGGTCAACGTCGCGGCGGCGCTGTTCGGCGAGTCGGCGTCGCGCGTGGTCGTGTCCGTCGTGCCGGAGCACGTCACGACGGTGCTGCGGCACGCGGCGGCCGCGGAGGTCTCGGTGCGGGTCATCGGTCAGACCGGCGGCAGCCGCCTGGAGATGGCTGTCGCCGGCGAGATCGTGATCGATCAGTCGGTGGATGAAGCGGAGCGTGTGTGGTCGACGGCGATCGATCGGCACTTCGCTCAGCGGGTGGCGTGAACACCATGTTCGATAAGTTCAAGGACGAGTGCGGCGTCTTCGGCATCTTCGGCCACCCCGAGGCCGCCAACATGACGTACCTGGGACTCTACGCGCTGCAGCATCGAGGACAGGAGAGCGCGGGTATCGCAGCGTCGGATGCGCAGCAGGTGCGCATCTCGCGCGAGATGGGGTACGTCGCCGACATTTTCGACGGCGACACGCTGTCCAGGCTGCCGGGCCCGCTGTCGATCGGGCACGTGCGCTACTCGACGGCCGGCGAGAGCAAGCTGCTCAACGCGCAGCCGATCCTGATCGACTGCGCGCACGGACAGATTGCGCTCTGCCACAACGGCAACATCGTCAACGCGCGCGAGCTGCGCGACGATCTCGTCCAGCAGGGGTCGATCTTCCAGTCCAACAGCGACACCGAGGTGATCCTGCACCTGTACGCGCGATCGAAAGCGCGCAGCGTCGAGGACGCCATCGTCGAGTCGGTCGCGCAGGTGCAGGGCGCCTTCTCGCTCGTCATGTTGACCAAAGACAGGCTGATTGCCGTCCGCGATCCGCACGGCTTCCGCCCGCTCGCCCTCGGCCGCCTCGGTGACGCGTACGTGGTCTGCTCGGAAACGTGCGCGATGGACCTCATCGGCGCGACCTACGAGCGCGACGTGGAGCCCGGCGAAATCGTGATCGTCTCGGCCGACGGCCTCAAGTCGATCAAGCCGTTTCCGCCCGCGCCGCTCGCGCACTGCATCTTCGAGCACGTCTACTTCGCCCGGCCCGACAGCTATGTGTTCGGCCGAAGCGTCAACGAGGTGCGGACGGAGCTGGGCCGCGTCCTGGCGCGCGAGCAGCCGGTCGACGCCGACGTCGTCGTGCCGGTGCCGGACTCGGGCGTCTGCGCCGCCATGGGGTACCACGAGGAGTCCCTCGTGCCGTTGCGGATGGGGCTCATCCGCAATCACTACGTCGGACGGACGTTCATCCAGCCGCAGCAGTCGATCCGCCATTTCGGCGTGAAGGTGAAGCTGAATCCGGTACGCAGCATCCTCGCCGGCAAGCGCGTGATTCTGGTCGACGACTCGATCGTGCGGGGCACGACCAGCCGGAAGATCGTCAAGATGGT
>JAYVYV010000071.1:0-5110 GCA_043783985.1 Acidobacteriota bacterium
CGGGCGGCATGCGCCGACCGCCGACGTCCTCGACGGCCACCACATCGCGATGCTGTTCGACAAGCCGTCGCTGCGCACGCGGACGACGTTCGAGATCGCCATCCGCGAGCTGGGCGGTCACCTCGTGGCGCTGCAGGCGGACGTCGCGCTCGGCCGGCGCGAACCGGTCGCCGATGTCGCACGCAATCTGGAACGGTGGGTCGACGCGGTGATCATCCGGACGTTCTCGCAGCAGGTGCTGCAGGACTTCGCGGCGGCCGCCCGGCGGCTGCACGTGGTGAACGCGCTGACCGACCAGGAGCATCCGTGCCAGGCGATCGCCGACTTCCTCACGCTGCAGGAGCGCTTCGGCCAGCTCCGCGGCCGGACGATCGCGTACGTCGGCGACGGGAACAACGTCGCGACGTCGCTCGCCCATGCGGCGGCGATGCTCGGCGTGCACCTCCACATCGCGAGCCCGGAACCCCATCAGCTGCCCCACGCCGTCGTGCAGCAGGCGACGGCCGTGGCGCGCCACGGCGCGCGCCTGCGGCTCTTCAGCGAGGCGGCCGATGCCGTCGCCGGCGCCGACGCGGTCTATACCGACGCGTGGACGTCGATGGGCCAGGAGAGCGAGGCCGATCGCCGCCGCGCCATCTTCGCGCCGTATCAGGTGAACGAGGAGCTGATGTCGCTCGCCAAGCCGGGCGCGCTGTTCATGCACTGCCTCCCCGCGCATCGGGGCCAGGAGGTCACCGCCGACGTCTTCGAATCGGAAGCGTCGCTCGTCTTCGACCAGGCGGAAAACCGGCTGCACGGGCAGAAGGCGCTGCTGCTGATGCTCCTCGTCCCCGCCGCCGGGATATAGCGCGAGCCTGTTCGGGCCCGCGTACAATCACCGCTCATGGCCGCGCCCTGGCTCGCGCACTACGACGCCGGCGTTCCACCGACCCTCGCGCCCTACCCGGATCGCACCCTCGTCGACTACCTTGCCGACGCCGCGCGCAGCGCGCCGGACACATCGGCGCTCCTCTTCAAAGGCGCCACGGTCACATACGGCGAGCTCGAGCGGCTGAGCGATGCATGCGCCGCGGCATTCGCCGCGCTCGGCGTGGCGCGCGGCGATCGCGTCGGCCTGCTGCTCCCCAACTGCCCGCAGTTCTTCATCGCCCAGTTCGGCGCCTGGAAGCTCGGCGCCATCGTCGCGCCGCTGAACCCGATCTACACCGAGCACGAGCTCGAGGGTCCGCTGCGCGATCACGGTATCGAAACGGTCGTGACGTTGACGCGCTTCTATCAGCGCGTGAAGAACGTGCAGCGGAGAACCGGCGTCCGCCGAGTCATCGCCACCAACATCAAGGAATACTTTCCGCCGCTGCCGCGCGTGCTGTTCACGCTGCTGCGCGAGACGCGCGACGGCGATCGCATCCGGCTGACACCGGGCGATCACGACTTCGCCCACCTGCTCCTCGTCAATCGCGGCCGCAGGCCGGCTGCGGCGGCGATCGGACCGGCGGATCCCGCCGTCCTCCTGATGAGCGGCGGCACGACCGGCACGCCCAAGGGGGTCCTCGGCACGCACGGCGGTTACGTCATGGCCGGGCTGCAGATCAAAGCATGGAATGCCTCCGCGCTCCGCGGTCGGGACGACGTCACGTTCCTGCCGTTGCCGCTGTTTCACGTGTACGGCAACGTCGGCGTGCAATCGCTCTCCTTCATCGCCGGCTGCGCGATCGCGCTGGTGCCCAATCCCCGCGACCTGGGCGATCTCCTCGCGACCGTCCGCCGCGTCAAGCCGACGTTCTTCAACGGCGTCCCGACGCTCTACATCGCGATGCTGAACCATCCGCTCGTGCAGAAGGGGAAGATCGACTTCAAGTCGATCCGCATCTGCTTCTCGGGCGCGGCGCCGCTGCTCGCCGAGACCAAGACGCGCTTCGAAGCCTTGACCGGCGCTCGCATCGTCGAGGGCTATTCGCTGACGGAAGCGATGATGGCGCTGTGCGTCAACCCGGCGAAGGGCACGAACAAGCTGGGATCCGTGGGGATGCCGCTGCCCGACGTCGCCGTCCACATCTTCGACGACGACGAAGGAACGCGGGAGCTGGCGCGGAAGGAAGTGGGCGAGATCGCGGTCGCGGCGCCGCAATTGATGACCGGCTACTGGAACCAGCCGGGCGAAACGGCCGTCGTGCTGCGCGACCACGCCGTGGACGGCGTCACGCGGCGGTTCCTGCACACCGGCGACCTGGGCTACCTGGACGAGGACGGCTACCTGTTCATCGTCGACCGGAAGAAGGATCTGATCAAGACCAGCGGCTACCAGGTGTGGCCGCGCGAGATCGAGGAGACGATCGCGGCGCATCCCGCGGTGGCCGAGGTCGGCGTCGCCGGCATTCCCGACGTGGCGAAAGGCGAAGCGGTCAAAGCCTGGGTCGTGCTGCGGGCCGGACACACGGTCGGCGAGGCGGAGCTGCGCGCGTTCTGTCGAGAGACGCTGGCGCCTTACAAAGTCCCGGCGACGGTGGCATTCAGGGCCGAGCTGCCCAAGACCATCGTCGGCAAGGTGCTGCGACGGGCGCTGCGCGCGGAGGGATAGGACGATGGAGCGAGTACGCCGGGTAGGTCCGATCGGTCGGGTCGGGATCGCGCTCGTGGTCCTTGCGATGCTCGCGCCGCATATGCGCGCGGATGTGGACCGCTACGAGGTCTACGCCGTCCGCTTCGCGACGCTGGCGAACTTTCCGGTCTCCAACCTCGTCACGGGCGCGGATCGGTCGCGCCGCATGGACATCGCGATGATGATCTGGGTGCTCAAAGGCATCGACGGCCGCATCGCGATCGTCGACTCCGGCTTCCATCGCGAACGCTACTTCACCCAGTTCACGGTGAAGGACTATCTGAAACCGTCGGACGCGATCGCGCCCCTCGGCATCAAGCCTGACGAGGTCACCGACCTGCTCCTCACGCACATGCACTGGGATCACGCCGGGGGGATCGATCTGTTTCCGAAGGCGCGCGTCTGGGTGCAGAAAGACGAGTACGACTACTACACGGGCGACGCCTGGCAGTCGGCGCGCACCCACGGCGGCATCGATGCCGACGATGTGCTGGAGATCGTCAAGCGGAACACGGAGGGCAAAGTGTCGTTCGTGCGCGGAGACGACGACACGTCGCTGTCCGGGATCGCGTTCGGCATCGGCGGCAAGCACACGTTCGCCTCGCAGTTCGTCGTCGTGTCGACGCGGCCGCACGCCGTCGTGATCGCATCGGACAACATGTATCTCTACGAAAATCTCGACGCGCACGTGGCGATCGCGCAAACGCTCGACGCCGCGTCGAATCTCCGCACCCAGGATCGGATGAAGTCGCTGGCCGGTGAGCCGCGCCTGCTCGTGCCGGGCCACGACCCCGCCGTGTTCGCCCGCTTCACCCGTGTCTCTGATCGCATCGTCCGGATTGAGTAGCGGTGCGCGTCGTGGAACCGACTGGACGTCCGACCCGACCTACCTGCTGCCCGGCCCGCCTGACCGTTCTCTTCCCTTCATCAGGACGTCAACCGAATCGGGACGCCGTTGACGAAATCGACCCGCGTGACGCCGTCGGCTGTCTGCCTGGCAAGCGCCGGCCCCTGACACAGCGGAGATCCTCGGAGCGCGAAAGCGTTAGACTCGGGTCGGGCGAAGCTGTGTGGCACACCGATATGTCGTACCCTCCCGACCCGCAGAAGGCGCGCGTGCCCTACGCGCTCGAGTCATGCACCGCACGCAGATCAAAGGATGACCAATGCGAAACTCCTTGAGTACCGCGATCGCTGCTGCCGTTTCGATCACCGTGGCTGGCGGGTTGACGCTGGCGGCCGACCGTGCAGACCACCTGGCGGTTCGTGCCCAAAGCCCGTCGCCCGGGTACCAAGCCCCGCGAGCGAGCGATGGCCATCCCGACTTGAACGGGATCTGGCAGGCGATGAACACCGCCAATTGGGATATCCAGGATCATCCGGCACGGCAGGGTCCGATGACCGCCCTCGGCGCCGCGTTCAGCATTCCGGCCGGCGCCGGTGTGGTGGAAAGCCAGGACATCCCGTACCAGCCGTGGGCCGCGGAGAAGAAGAAGCAGAACGCCGGCAACTGGCTGACACTCGATCCCGAGATCAAGTGCTACATGCCGGGCGTGCCCCGCGCCACGTACGAGCCGCATCCATTTCAGATCGTCCAGACGCGCAACACGATCCTGATGGCCTACGAATTTGCCAGTGCCAGCCGGATCGTGCGCCTGACGAAGACGGAAGATTCCCCGATTGACTCCTGGATGGGCTGGTCGCGGGGACGCTGGGAGGGTGAAACCCTGGTGGTGGATGTGACCGGCTTCAACGACCAGACATGGTTCGATCGCGCGGGAAACTTCCACAGCGAAGCGCTGCACGTGGTCGAACGCTACACGCGCACAGGGCCCGACCATCTCTGGTACGAGGCCACAATCGAGGATCCGAAGGTCTTCACACGACCCTGGAAGATCAGCATGCCGCTCTACCGTCGCAAGGAGAGAAACGCTCAGCTCTTCGAGTACAAATGCGTCGAGTTCGCCGAAGAGCTGATGTACGGGCACCTCAAAAAGAAAAACTAGAAGCCGTCTCAGCGCACCCGACTGGTGACAATTGGAACCGATGCGCCGACGATCGATGCAAGTCCTCGCCGGCGTATTCCTGCTCGCCGTGCTGGCCGGCGAGCCTGCTCTGGTTGCGTCACCGCCTCGAAACCACGCCGCCAGCCGTGCCGCCGGTCGACGTCATGGGGCTCTTCGTCGATCGCAGTCCCATCACCGTCGTCTTCAGCATCGGGGGCGAGCGGGTGCCTTGGCACACGACCGCCGACAACCTCCGATTCAACCTGACCCTGTGGCGGGCGATGCGACGTCACGGACACGCTGGCGGCGCTGATCATGACCGAATCGTGGTTCGATCATCGAGGTGTCCTGGTCAACCGCGACGGCAGCCGTGATCTCGGACTCGGCGGTGCCTCAGAGTACGCCCGCCGGCGGCTGCGGCAACTCCACATGCAAGGCGTGGTCGACCTCGACTTCGCCGACGCCGCGTACGCCAATCCGTGGATGGCCAGCCGCTTCGTCGCGG
>JAYVYV010000072.1:0-5098 GCA_043783985.1 Acidobacteriota bacterium
GCCGAGCATGCACGTCAAGGACATCATCTTCTGGTCGACGATCGCCTTCGCCTTCGGCGGCGTCGAAAGCGGATCGACGATGGGCGAGGAGATCGAGGACGCAAGAAAAACAGTGCCGCGCGCGATTCTCGGTGGCGGCGCGGTGATCACCGTGCTCTACATCGCCGCCACCTTCGCCGTGCTGCTCGCGATCCCGAAGGAGCAGGTGTCCGGCCTGTCGGGTATCATGCAGGCGGTGCAGGCGATGACCGCGAGGGTCGGCGTCGGCTGGATCGCGCCGGCGGTCGCGGCGCTGGTGACGCTCAACGCGCTGGGCGGGACTGGCGGCTGGTTCGCGGCCACCGCGCGGCTGCCCTTCGTCGCCGGGATCGATCGCTTCCTGCCGAAGGCGTTCGGCGATCTGCATCCGACGTGGCGGACGCCGTACATCGCGCTGCTGGTGCAGGCCGCGATCGCCGGGCTGTTCGTCTTCCTCGGCCAGGCGGGGACGTCGGTGCACGGCGCCTACGACGCGCTGGTGTCGATGGGGATCATCGCGTATTTCATCCCGTTCCTGTTCATGTTCGCGGCGATGATCGTGCTGCAGCGCGAGCCGGCGGGACCGGAGGTGATGCGCGTGCCAGGCGGCACACCGGTCGCGATCCTGCTCGCGTCGACCGGGTTCGTCGTCACCGCCGTCTCGATCGTGCTCGCGTGCATCCCGCCGGACGAGGAGCCGAACAAAATGCTGGCGGTGGTAAAGGTCGTCGGCTCGTCGGCGATCCTGGTCGCCGCCGGCGCGATCGTGTATCTGCTGGGCCGTCGAAGAAGATCGTAGGCGGGCCGAAACGACCCGCCCGACATATGACCACCACACCCACCCTCGCTTTCTTGTTCGCCCTCCACGCCGCTGGCGCCGCCGCCGCGCCTGGGAGCATGCGGCTCGACTTCTTCCACACCGGCAACGCCAGGGACGAGCGGTTCAGCGTCGATCGCGTGGTGCTCGAGCCGCTGCCGTGGGCGGGCAACCCGTCGCGGCCGCTCGACGCCACCAACCGCGGCAGGTATTTCTTCGAGGTCGCGGACGCCGCCAGCGGCGCGGTGCTGTACTCGCGCGGCTTCAGCTCGATCTACGGCGAGTGGGAAACGACCGCCGAAGCCCGGGAGGCGGATCGCACGTTCTCGGAGTCGCTCCGCTTTCCCGAGCCCGACCGGGCGGTGCGTATCGTCGTCAAGAAGCGCGATGCGAGAAACGTCTTCCGCGACGTCTGGAGCACGAAGGTCGATCCCGCGGACAAGTTCGTCGTGCGCGGCGCAGGCGCGGACGCGGGACCGCTGATCGCGCTGCACCAGAACGGCGATCCCGCACGGAAGCTGGACGTGCTGATCCTCGGCGACGGCTACACCGCGCGCGAGCGCGCCAAGTTCGAGCGCGACGCCAGGCGGCTGGCGGCCACGCTGCTCGCGACCTCGCCCTTCAAGGAGCGGCAGCGCGACATCAACATCTGGGGACTGTCGCCGGCGGCGGCGCAGTCGGGGATCTCGCGGCCGTCGCAGCACATCTACCGCCGCTCGCCGGTCGGCGCGACCTACGACGCGTTCGACTCGGAGCGCTACGTCCTCACCTTCGAGAACAAGGCGTTCCGCGACCTCGCCGCCAACGCGCCCTACGACGTCGTCGAAATCCTGACCAACACCGCGACCTACGGCGGCGGCGGCATCTACGGCCTCTACAGCACCGTCGCGGCCGACAGCGTGTGGTCGTCGTACATCTTCGTGCACGAGTTCGGGCACCACATCGCCGGGCTCGCCGACGAGTACTACACCTCTGACGTCGCCTACCTGCCGGCGGCCGATCGCGTCGAGCCGTGGGAGCCGAACGCCACCGCGATGCTCGATCCCGCCGCGCTCAAGTGGAAGGATCTCGTGACGCCGGGCGTCAGCCTGCCGACGCCGTGGCCGAAGGAGGCCTTCGAGGCCTACACCAAGGACGTCCAGCAGAAGCGTCGCGCGATCCGCGCCGCGAACCGGTCCGAGGCGGAGATGGACGCGCTGTTCCGCGACGAGGAAAGGCACGACACCGCGCTGCTGAACGAAGGCGCGCACGCCGGGAAAGTGGGCGCGTTCGAAGGCGCCAACTATGAGGCGCGCGGCTTCTACCGTCCGCAGGCCGACTGCATCATGTTCACCCGCGACAACGTCCCGTTTTGCTTCGTCTGCCGGCGGGCGATTGAGCAGATTCTGGACCTCTATACACGCCAGGGCGGCTAGCTTGACGGGGCCTCTGCGCATCAACCAGACTAGGCGCCCGAACGATAATTTTCAGGACTGGAAGGCGCATCATGAAAGACGATTTCGACAGCGGAATGGGAATCCCCGACGATGAACTGGCCGGCGAGTCGGCCATGTCCGAGGGCGACGCCCTGGGCGGCCACGACGACGTCGAGCTCGAGGCGCCGGAAAGCGAACCGGTCGGCCGTGCCTCCGGCGGGGCGCGGGCGCTGTCGGCGGGCGGACCCACTGCCGCGGCTCCCCGCAAAGCAGCTCCGGTAGCCAAGAAGAAGGCCGTGGCCAAGAAGGCCGCCAAGCCGGCCAAGAAAGCCAAGGCCGGGAAGGCCGCCAGAAAGAAGAGCGCGCCGAAGAAGGCGGCGAAGAAGTCCGCCGGCAAGGCCGCGAAGAAGAGCGCCAAGAAGAGCGCCAAAAAGAAGAGCGGCGCCAAGCGCAAGGCCGGCAAGAAGAAGTAGAACAGTCGGCAGTCTCAGTCTCCAGCCGCTGGTCGTCAGTCACGCTGACGGCCGGCGGCCCCGCGAAAGACCCTTGCCTGGTCGGTCAACTCGAACGCCAATTATTCGTGCCACGCGCGGCGTATACTGCTTCCGCTGGTCACAATCGGAGGTGGAACGTGGGCGTAGCCTGGCAAGTACAGGGGCAATATTACGAGACGTGCAATTGCGACTTCGTCTGTCCGTGCGTGCCTGGGCAGATGATGGTGAAACCCACCAAGGGCCCATGCATATTCGTGATGGCGTACCAGATCGAGCGTGGTCGCTTTGGCGACGTGGCGCTCGATGGCCTGGGATTCATCGTGGTCGGCGTCACGCCCGAGGAAATGGGAAAAGGCAACTGGTCGGTTGGCCTCGTGGTCGACGAACGCGCCACGACTGAACAGCGCGACGCGATCACCGGGATCGGGAGTGGCGGCGCCGGTGGGCCCATGGCGGCCCTGTCGGGTCTCATCGGCAAGTTTCTCGGCGTCGAGACGTCCCCGATCGAGTTCAAGCGAACTGGCGTCTCGTGGTCCGTGAATGCGTCGAACCGGGTGCGCATGGCTGCCGAAGGGGCCACGGGCCTGAATCCCGCGGCGGAGCCGATGCAGCTGTTGCACACCGGTCATCCGGCGGCCGACACATTGACGCTGGCACGTCCTTCGAACAGTCATCTCGCGGCACTCGGTGTCACGTGGGACGATGCGAGCGGCAAGAACAACGGGCAGTACGCCCCGTTCGCCTGGCAGAGCGCCTGAGACTACAGCGTCAGGACGTCAGCGTGTCGCCATCACGATCGCCAGCGCCAGCAGCGCGGCGCCGCTGACGCGCGCAGTCTGCTCACCGAGCGGCGCAAATTTCTCTACCAGGACCCAGAGGGTCAGCGCCACGATGACCATTAGGTTCATCACGCCGCCCGCAAACAGCAGCAGCATCAAGGCCCAGCAGCAGCCCAGGCAATAGGCGCCGTGGTCCACACCCAGGCGGAACGCGCCGACTGCGCCTGAGCGCCAGTGCTGCAGTAGGTACGCCAGCGGCGATCGACATACGCGCAGGCACGCGTTCTTGAGCGGCGTCAGCTGATAGAGACCCGCGATCGCGAGCACGACCGCGCCTGCCTTCGGTGTGGCCGGCTCCATCATCGGCGTCAGGATGAGCGCCGACGACAAGACCCGCTGCAGGGCGGTCGCGGCGACGCTGAACAGGGCCCACACGACCACGTAGCCCGCCGCCATCGCGTAGAGGTGCCGCCCGGCCCTCGCCTCGCTTCGGGTGCGGAGCGCCCCAGCGTAGAGCAGGAGCAACGGGGCAGCCGACGGCAGCATCATCGCCGTCATCATCACGGCCCACATCGCCCAGAGCAGCAACACGTGTGAAGCGTCCCAGGTGGGGGTCATCATCCACGCCGACGACCCCAGCATCGTCCTGTACATGTCTCGCGCCATCAGCGCGATCCACGTCCAGCAGACGACGGGAATGACGACGAGCAGAGTCGTTGTCACCAGCCGCTCGTGTTTCAAGGCGTCCTCGAGCAGCGTCCGACTCGTTGGAGCGACAGAGACCATCGGCGTAATCCTAACGGTTGTCGCCGAAAAGAACCTCTGCATCCGATCTGTGCCGTCGGCGGTTGTTCGACCCGAGCCCATCCGCCAGAACCAGCCGACCGAAAATATGTCACCCGAATCGCCTTGAGCGGGATCGATCCTCGTCCGCGCAGCCGCCGTCGCCACGTCCAGAGCAGTTGTCCGGCGGCGCCGAGGAAATCCGCGTGGCGGCCGTCGCGTCATCACGGCAATTCGCGAAGTCCAGCTGAGATACAAGCGTGGGACCGAGCGGGTGGCGGGATTGACCCACACCAGCGTCACCGAGGGCCTGTCCACTGAACCCTGACAACCCCAGGGTGACCGGGCGTCGTCTACACCGCCTGAAACACGTTGTGGCGACCTCGAGGGCCTGGAAGATCGCTGCGACGGTGACGGCGGCTACTGTTCTTGATCAGGGGCATCTCGCCGCGCCGGCCACAACGCTCCAAGGCGCCGGCGCTGCGTTCGTGTGCCAGGTCGCTGACGTACCGGTGTGCGGCCGTGTGACAGGCGCGCACCGCGAACAGCTCTGGCGCCGGTGCGAGTTGCGCTACGATTGACGTGACTGGCGGCGTGTCCCGGTATCGAAAGGGGGAATTGGTCGGCCCGGCCGACTATTCAGGTAGATGCCGCACGAGACATCGTCCGCGGCTGACTCCCTGGCCGCCACGCCCGGTCCGCAGAGCTTTGCGCCGGCTGCCGAAGAGCGTGCGCTGCTCGAGGCGGTCCTCCAGAGGGACCGAAAGGCTGCCGCCGAATTCGTCTCGCGCT
>JAYVYV010000073.1:0-5084 GCA_043783985.1 Acidobacteriota bacterium
CGCCGGCCCCTGGGCGCACGCGGGTCCGCCCCTGCGACCGGGCTGTGAAACCAGGCGATCAGGTTCGTGACATGCACTCTCAGACAAGCGATCGCCGCCCCTGCGGCGGGCCTTCCTGGGACCAGTTCTCCAGCGACGTATCGTGATCGATCGCCACGGCATCGGACAATTCCTGCGCCGAGATCGTCGCGGTGCCGCGCTTCATCACGACGAGCCCGCCGGCGTAGTTGGCGAGCCGCGCCGCCTCGTAGAACGACGCGCCGGCGGCGAGCGCGAGCCCGAAGGCGGCGATCACCGTGTCGCCCGCGCCCGTGACGTCGGCCACCTCGTCGGCGCCGAAAATCGGGACGTGGATCGTCGCCTGCTTCGGCTGGAAGAGCGCCATGCCGCGGCTGCCGCGCGTGATCAGCACCGCCTGCATCCCGGTGCGCCGCAGCAGCAGGCGTCCCGCCTTCTCCAGCGCGTCCGGGTCGTCGTCTATGCGGATGCCGAGCGCGGCCTCCACTTCCGACTCGTTCGGCGTGCAGGCGGTCAGCCCGCGGTAGTCGAGCAACCGGTAGCGCGAGTCGAGCAGCACGGGAATCGGACGGCGCCGCGTGCGGCGCCCGACTGCCCTGCGGATCGCGTCGGCAAGAACCGGTGTCACGAGGCCGGAGCCGTAGTCGGACAGCAGCACCGCGTCGCAGCTGTCGAGCGCGGGGGCGATCTTCCTCGCGAGCGCGGCGCTCACCGACGCGTCGAGCGGCCAGCCGGTGTCGCGATCGATGCGCACGACCTGCTGCCGCGCGGCGTGCACGCCGCCGGCGAGGATGCGCGTCTTCACCGGCGTGCGGTACTCGCGCGCACGGACGACATGCGCCTTGTCGACGCTTCGGTGGAAGCTCGCCAGCAGCCGCCGTCCCTCTGGATCCGCGCCCACGAGACCGGCGAGCCTGGCGCGGCCGCCGAGCGCGGCGACGTTGTTGGCCGCGTTGCCCGCGCCGCCGGCCACCATCTGCGTCGCGTCGTACTTCAGGATGAGCACCGGCGCTTCGCGCGACACCCGGGCGACCTCGCCGTAGATGAACTCGTCGGCGATCAGATCGCCGAGCACGAGCACGCGACGGCTGGAGAAGCCGTCGACGAGGGCGAGCAGCCGTTCCTTGCGCTCGGACTCACCGGGCAACGGATGGACGGAGCGGGCTATCAGCATTTCAGATTTCAGATTTCAGATTTCAGATTCAGAATCCAGATTCAGAATCCAGACTCGCGATAATCCAGCCGGCCGCCGCCGCTAGATTATCCACCACCGCGTCCGCCGCGAGGCCGTTCGGTGGTCGATCTTCCCAGGCCGCACCGCCCCCCGTGCGCACGAGAATGCCGCGCGCGCCGACCGAGCGGGCGAGCCCGATGTCCAGCCAGGTGTCGCCGACCACGAACGATCGCGCCGGATCGAGATCCAGATCGCGCGCCGCGCTGTCGATCATGCCGGGCCCCGGCTTGCGGCAGTCGCACGCGCGCGCGAACTCCGCCACGCGCCCCGCCGGATGATGCGGGCAATAGTAATACCCATCCACGCGCGCGCCGCCGGCCGCGAGGCGCGCGTCGATGGAGCGATGCGTCTCCTGAACGAACGCTTCAGTGAAGAAGCCGCGCGCGATCCCCGACTGGTTCGTCACGACGACGACGCGTAAACCGGCGCGGTTGAGTATTCGGATCGCGTCGACGGTCCACGGGTAGTAGACGACGCGGCTCAGCGCGTCGAGGTAGCCGACGTCTTCGATCATCGTGCCGTCGCGATCGAGGAACACGGCGGGCATCCGACCCGATCCCGGGCGAGGGGTCACACCGCCCTCCGCGCCGAAGCGAGCACCGTCGCCACGCCGACGCCTCCCATGCACTGATGATCGAGCGGGCATTCGCGCAGCATGCAGGGGCGGCACCAGACCGGATGCGTGAGGATGGCGTGCATCTCGCCCAGCGGCCTGGTCGCCGTTTCGTCGGTCGGACCGAACACCGCCGTCACAGGGACGCCGGCGGCGGCGGCCAGGTGCATGGCGCCGGAGTCGTTCGTCACCAGCGTGCGGCACAAGGTCAGGACGCCGGCGAGCGTGGACAAGTCGGTGCGGCCGACAATGTCATGGAGGACGGCCCTTTCCCGCATCCGCTCGCCTGGCTCAACAGCGAGCGCCGGCGAGGTTCGCCGAAGCGCCTCCGGCTCCAGGTCGGCAGGGTCGCGGACGCATCCCTGAAAGGCCCGCGCGACATCCGAGGCTGCGGGAGCATCCGTTGCGCTGCCCACCATCACGCAGCGCACGCCGTCGGCGGCGAGCGCCGCCGCGAGCTCGCCGAACGACGAGGGCGGCCATCGCTTGGCGCCGCCGTACGCGGCGCCGGGGGCGAGCGCGACCAGCGGCGCGCGTCCGTCCCAGCCGTCCTCCATCAGCAGGCGGGTCGCCCGGTCACGGGCATCCTGCGGCACCCGAACGCGCGGCTCGCCGGGGCCGTTCGGGACTCCGAGCGCGTGGACGAGCTGTCGATACGACGCCACCTGATGCAGTCCCGGCCGACGCCGGATCGCGCGCGTCAGCAGGCCGCTTCGCCAGCCCGCCCGATATCCCCAGCGTTCGGGAATGCCCGCGCGCCACACCGTGAGCGCGGCGTGCATCGAGTTCGGGAACAGGAGCGCCGTGTCGTACCCGCCGCCGGCCAGTTCGGCGCCGAGCGCACGCCAGCCTCCCACGCCGCGGGTCGCCGAACGCGGCGGCAGGACGATCGTCTCGTCAACCTCCGGCACGAGGCGAAACAGCGGAGCGATCGCCGGTCGCGCCGCGATCGCGATCGAGGCGCCGGGCGCCGCGCGGCGCACGTCGGCGATCGCCGGCAGCGCCATGACGGCGTCGCCCAGCCAGTTCGGCGAGAGGATGACGAGACGCTTCATCGTGTGGTACGGTCGGATGACCCCGTGACGAACGAGCGTACCACGATCGACGCGCGCCCCGGCCGCGCGCCGGCGCTCCCCGACCACCGATGAAGATCGCGCTGCTGCAAGTCAACCCGACGGTCGGCGATCTGGCGGGGAACGCGCGGCTGATCCTCGACGCCTTGCGCACCGAGTCGGCCTCCGGCGCGGATCTGGCCGCCACGCCGGAGCTCGCGCTCGTGGGCTACCTCCCGCGCGATCTGCTCCTCAGCCCCGGTTTCGTCCGCCGCAGCTGGGAGGCGCTCGAGGCGCTCGCCCGCGACGCCGCGGCGCTCGCGCCGGTGCTCGTCGGGCTGCCGGAGCCGAACCCGTCCGACGAGGGCCGCCCGCTCTTCAACAGCGCCGTGCTGCTGCGCGGAGGCCGGATCGACCAGCGCTTCCGCAAGGCGCTGCTGCCGACCTATGACGTCTTCGACGAAGACCGCTACTTCGAGCCGTATCACGGCGCGCAGCTGCTGGAGATCGCCGGCACGCGCGTCGGGATCAGCATCTGCGAGGACATCTGGAACGATCGCGACTTCTGGAAGCGGCGCCGCTACCATCACGACCCGATCGAGGGTCTCGCCGCCGCCGGCGCCCGCCTCGTCGTCAACATGTCGGCGTCGCCGTTCACCGCCGGAAAGCACCGGCGCCGCGAAGAGATGCTCGGCAACATGGCGCTGAAGCACCGGCTCCCGATCGCGTACGTGAACCAGTTCGGCGGCAACGACGACCTCGTCTTCGACGGCCGCAGCAGCGTGTTCGGCGCCGACGGCGCCGCGATCGCGCGCGGGCGCTCGTTCGAAGCGGACGTGGTGGTCTGCGACACGGCGGCCGCCGCGCCCATTGCGCCGGCGTCGGATCTCGACGTCGAGTCGGAAATCTGGCGCGCGCTGGTGCTCGGCACCCGCGACTACGCCCGCAAGTGCGGCTTCACCCGCGCGGTGCTCGGGCTCTCGGGCGGCATCGACTCGGCGCTGACCGCCGCGATCGCCGTCGAGGCGCTCGGCGCCGGCCGCGTCCTCGGCGTGCTGATGCCGTCGCCGTACTCCAGCCGCGGGAGCATCGACGATGCGCACACGCTGGCCGCCAACCTGGGCATCGAGACGATGACGCTGCCCATCGAGTCGCTGATGCACACCTTCGGCGGCGCGTTGCGCGGCGCCCTCGGCGCCGATCCGCCGGGCGTCGCGGCGGAAAACATCCAGGCGAGAATCCGCGGCAACCTGCTGATGGCGCTCTCCAACACGCGCGGCGCGCTGCTGCTCACCACCGGCAACAAGTCCGAGCTTTCGGTGGGCTACTGCACGCTGTACGGCGACATGTCCGGCGGCCTCGCCGTGATTGCCGACGTCCCGAAGACGATGGTGTATCGCGTGGCGGAGTGGCGGAACACGACGGCCGGACGGCCGCAGATTCCCGAGGCGACGATCTCGAAGCCGCCGTCCGCGGAGCTGCGGCCCGATCAGACGGATCAGGACTCGCTGCCGCCGTACGACGTCCTCGACGGCATCCTGCAGCGGCACGTCGAGCGGCACCAGCCGGCGGAAGAGATCGTCGCCGCCGGATTCGATCCGGACACCGTGACGCGCGTGCTGCGCCTCGTGCGCCTCGCGGAATTCAAGCGGAAGCAGGCCGCGCCGGGGCTGAAGGTCACCGACCGCGCGTTCGGCACCGGCTGGCGCATGCCGATCGCGGCGCGCCTCACGTAGCGCAGGCCTTCTGCGCGCCGCACGAGCGCAGGCCGTCGGCCCCCACGTCGCGCGCGCCTTCAGGCCTGCACGTCACGAAGACGATCATCCGCGGATTACACGGATTACACAGATTACGAACGCGGTCAGCGCACACGTGCGGCGCCGGCCGCGAAGCGGCCGGGCCCGCGTGAGATGCGGCCGGTGTGAACACGAGCCACCAACCAGGGAATCTGGCTCGTGTTCACGCCGACCGCTTCTCACGCCGCGCGGCTACGCCGCGCCGCCGGACGTCTCGACTACGCACAAACCGCACGCGCTGAGAGCGTCTTCAATTGCAGTTTATGCAGTCCAGAACCAGCAATCCCCACGCGAATCAGCAAATTGGGGTGGGATCGACTCATGCAACCTGTTCCGGAGCGATGCGCGAAGACTTCGACGATCCACAGACC
>JAYVYV010000074.1:0-5082 GCA_043783985.1 Acidobacteriota bacterium
GGCCTCGGCGATCCTGATGACCGGCGGCCTGCTCGCCTCGATGTCGCGCGCCGGCATCCTCGGCGGCGGCATCGGCCTGCTCGCCTTCATCGCGCTGTCACGGCGGCGGATGCGCGGCGGGCGCGGCGTGGCACTGATGATCGCGGGGCTCGCCGCGATGATCACGGTCGCGTCGATGTACGCGAACCTGGGCGGGCTCGCGATGCGGCTGCAGGAAACGACCGAGCAGGGCACGTGGGGGCGCCCGGCGATCTGGCGCGATGCCTGGCATATGGCGTCGGACTTCCTGCTGACCGGCGTCGGCGCCGGCGCGTTCCAGCGGGCGATGCTGGCCTATCAGGAGGGCTCGCGGCTGTTCTTCTTCAACCACGCGCACAACGAGTACCTGCAGCTGCTCGCCGAAGGCGGGCTGATGGTGGTGGTGCCGGCGGCGATCGCTGTGCTGGCCGCGGCGGTGGTGATGGCCCGGAACCTGAACGCCGATCGCACGCCGATCTTCTGGGTCCGCGCCGGCGCCATCTCGGGGCTGATCGCGGTCGCCGTTCAGAGCATCTGGGACACCGGCCTGCGCATGCCGGCCAACGGGACGCTGTTCGCAGTCATCTCGGCGATCGCGCTGCACGATCCGCGTCCGGCCTCGCGGTCAGCCGGCGCCAAAGAACCGACACGCAGGCCAGCGCCGTGAGCACGAGCACAACCAGGAATCGAACGGCTCGCCCCCTAGCGGCCCCCTGAAGTCTCGTCTGGACTCCCTTGCTGAGGTACCATAGAATACGTTGGTGGCACTTAGCGTACCCTGTCGCAAGCTCGTCCATATACTTCGACGAACCGCGTGGGTTGTCGCCGTTTTGGCGGCCACACATCAGGTTGCGTTTGCCCAGACACCCCTGCAATTCATCCGGCTGCACAGGTTGGACCCGGTAACCGATGGCGGACGGCCGGCTGCGGGCGTCGTCCAGGCTAACGACGGACTGTTCTACGGGACGACGATCTGCGGCGGCGGGACCTTCGACTGCAGCGCAAGGCCGGATGCGGGAACCGTCTTTCGGCTCGACGGTGTCTCGACGCTGCCGGACGGCAGCGCGTTCAGCGCGCTGCACGCGTTCACCGGCGGCGCCGACGGCGGCAGCCCGTACGCGCCGCTGATACAAGCCACCAACCGCCTCCTCTACGGCACCACCACGTGCGGGGGCAGTTCCAACTGCCCTTACGGATCCGGCACCATCTTCAGCATCGACCCGGCAGGCGGCGGGTTCACGACGGTCCACGTGTTCAACGGCGGCACCGACGGAACCTCGCCGTACGGCGGCCTCGTGCAAGGCCGCGATGGCAAGCTATACGGGACGACGTATTGTGGCGGGGGCGGCGGAGACTGTCTCTCACCACTCGGGCCTTTCGGCGGCGGCACGATCTTCCGGCTCGACCCGACGAACGGCGCGTTCACGACGCTTCATGCGTTCTCGGATACCGATCTGGCGGGGTGCCTCTCGCTGGCGTCGCTGGTCGAAGACACAACTACCACCGGCGTGTTCTACGGCACGATGGCCTGGTGCGGCGCGAATGGCCGCGGAACGGTTTTCAAGATCGATGTCTCGAAAAATTCGAGGAGGAACGTCACTGTCCTCCACTCGTTCACCGGTGCCGCGGACGGCGCCGACCCTGCGGCGCCACTCCTCATCGGCTTGGATGGCAGCCTGTACGGAACCTCCGAATTAGGCGGCTTCGCCAACGTCGGCACCCTCTTCAAACTCACCACCGGCGGGACCGGGTTCACGACGCTGCACACGTTCGCCGCGGGACTGGACGGCGGCGACCCGTATGCGGGTCTCATTCAGGCGCACGACGGCACTCTGTACGGGACGACGTTCTATCACTCGGTTCTGCCGGGCCAGACCGGGACCATCTTCAGACTCGATCCTGGCTCCGGACAGTTTGAAACGGTGTACACGTTCACTGGCGGGTTGGACGGACAGAACCCGTCGGGCAGGCTGGCGCAGATCGATGAAAGCCTGGCGCCCGGGTTTACCGGAAGCCTCGTCGGCACTACGTTGTTCGGCGGCAACGTCACCAACTCCGGCAGTGGCATCATCTTCCGGTTCGTGCCGCCGCCGCTCCTGATCTGTCCGGCGTCGGTCGTGACGAACGCCACCGGCGCAGCCGGCGCCTCGGTCACGCTCAGCACGACCCTGATTGACCCGGCGAATACGGCGACCACGATCACCTGGTCGATCGACGGCATTTTCTTTCGGGCAGACCTCGTGCCCGCGGCGTCGAGTGTCGCGACGTCTACTCGCACGACGAAGTCCTTGACGGCCAGCTACCTTGCCGGCAAGGCCGGCACGTTGGCGAGCCTCCACGCCGTCTCGATTCAGTCGGTCGACGCGCTCGGGCTGACCTCGTCTTGCGCCGTGACCGTCGAGGTCGACAAGCTCGATCAGGCGATCACCTTCGCGGCTGTCCCGGTGCAGACCTATTGGAACCCGAACGGCACGGTCGTCCTGAACGCGACGGCGTCGAGTGGCGCGACACCGACCAATCGGCCGGTGACGTTCACCGTTGTCTCCGGACCCGGATCGTTGTCGGCGAATACGCTCACGATCACAGGCGCGGGTGCCATCGTGGTACAGGCGTCGCAGGCGGGCAACGGCCAATACAACCCGGCGCCGGACGTCAGCCAGACGATCACGGTCAACAAGGCGGCCCAGACCATCACGTTCCCGACGGTCGCTGCGCAGACAATCGGGAATCCGCCGGTCACGCTTGCGGCCACCGCCTCGTCCGGACTCGCGGTCACCTACAGCATCTCGGGACCGGGCACGATCTCGGGCAACGTGCTCACGATCACCGGCGCCGGCACCATCATCGTCACCGCGTCGCAGCCCGGCAACGGCAACTACCACGCCGCCGTCCCCGTGCAGCAGAACATCACCGTCCTCAACACGAGCCAGACGGCGACGGCGACGACGCTGGCCGCGGTGCCGACGGCACAGGCCGTGGGTCAGCCGATCACGCTGACGGCAACAGTCGTAGCGGTGGCGCCAGGTTCTGGCGTGCCGAACGGCACGGTCACCTTCACGGATGGCACGACGGTGTTGGGGACCGCGACACTGAACGCATCAGGCGTCGCGACCCTCGCGACCACGACCCTCGCCATCGGGCCGCATTCGATCACCGCGTCGTATAGCGGGAGCTCGAACTACCGCACGAGCGCGGCGAGCGCAACCTCGGTCCTCGTCTACGGCTACGCGGCCGGCGGCGGCGCGTTCGTCATCGGCGACCTCAACGCGATTAACGGCAACGCGGTGACGTTCTGGAGCGCGCAGTGGGAGAAGACCAACTCGCTGACCGGACCGAAGGCCAACGCGAGCTTCAAGGGCTTCGCCAACACCCTGAGCACGACCCCGCCGGTCGCGGGCGGCACGTGGACGACCGGCCCGGGCAACAGCTCGGAACCGCCGGCCAGCATCCCGGCGTACATGGCGGTGATTGTCGCCAGCACCGACGTCAAATCGGGCTCGATCATCAGCGGCAACACGGTGAAGATCGTGATTGTCCGGACCATCGCCGGATACGCGGCTAACCCCGGTCACGCCGGAACGGGAACGATCGTCGCGATCCTCCCGTAAGATCCCTTTCTAATCGTCGGCCACCGTGCCGGCTGCGCCGCGGCGCAGCCAGCGCGGCAAACCGCACAGCACGCGATGCACGTATGCAGCCGGCAAGAGCGCAGCCGGCCACACGGGATACCGCGCGCGCATGTACGAGAGGCGCGGCAGCAGATGTTCGCGCAGCAGCCGGAGCCGCCCGGCCCAGCCCGGCGTCGCGGTCACGTCCGAGAGCAGGATCTCGGCGCGGCGCCATCCGCCGCCGACGAAGGCACGGCTCGGTTCGTCGACGCCGTCCTCCCGTGACAGCGCGGCCATCCACACGGGGTGCAGCCCGCCAAACGCCTCCTGGCTCAAACGTAACGTCGACGCGCACACGGCTCGCATCCGCGTGGCGGCGGCCAGCGCGGTAAACGCGTCACCTTGCCCGGACGCCAGCGAGCGCGCCAGCAGGTGGACGTCGTACAGCCATAGCAAATGCCGCGTATCGTCGTGGTGCGCGATGCGGTGGATGCAGGCGATCAGCAACGCGTGTGGCGGCGATGGCGCCCACGCGTGCGGGCCGAGATCCGCCACGCTGACGGCGTCGCGCCTCAGTTCCAGGTATGACAACGCGTCGGCGAACACCCGCACGTTCGACACGCGCCAGTGGACGTCGAGCGCGTGCGACACGGCATGCCGATCGGTTTTCCAGAAGTGGAACTGGCCGACCGCCAGATCGCCGTCGATTTCGGCCGCGCGCCGATACCCGAGCCGAGCCAGGACGCGCGTCGCGTGTTCACGAGCACCCTCGGTGATCATGAAATCCGTGTCGGCACGCGGGCGCAGCTCGGGACGCCGATAGTGCGTGCGCGCCAGCGCCGCGCCTTTGAGCAGCACCGGGTCGATGCCTTCGCCGGCCAACAAGGTCAACACCGCGCGCAACTCGCGCGCTTTGAGCTCCTCCATGGCCGCGGCCGCCCGCAGTTCGGGCATGAGCGCGCGAATCCTGCACCGATCCGCGAGGAGCAGCAGGACGCCTTCCGATTCAGCCAGCGCGATGACGTCCTCGTCCGGCGCTCCGGGCGGCAGTGGATCGCTGAGCCACGAACACAGGCGCTGATGCGTCGCGTTCACTGTGGGCGCCGGCCTACCGGCTATACCTCTCCGACAGCCGTCCAACTCTCGCCAGCGCGGCGTCGATGTCAGCAAACGTGCCCGGGAACGACTCGGCCAGCTGCTGCGCGATCGCGTCGAGCGGCATCCGCTGCTCCATCAATTCGAGAACACGCCGATCGATTCGCCCATCGGTCGTCAGGTCGGGCACGAATGTCGCCGCCCGGCGTCGCAGCCGCTCGGCGCTGAGCGGCACGGCGCGCCATGAGGACTGCCGATACACGAGCCGTTCATCCCCCGACGCGCCATCGAGCACGCGGGTCTCGCAGCGCCACACGTAGTCGTCGCCCGAGAACTCGCCGCGCAACGTCATCGACAGGCC
>JAYVYV010000075.1:0-5066 GCA_043783985.1 Acidobacteriota bacterium
CCGACTGCATGCGCTGCTGCAGGCTGGCGATCGTCGCCTCCTCGAGGTCGAACGGCGCGGGCGCGGGCGGCTGTGCGCCGGTGAGGACGACCGCGGAGAGGCCGGCCAGGAGGACCGCGCCGCCGCGGAGACAACGGAAACGGGAAAGAGGCATGCGACAGATGATACGGCACGGAGAGCGAACGGGCATCTGGAGACCCAGCGCCCGTGGCCGCGCGGGACCCACTGTCGCTCGATTTTTACCGCGCGGGGGTGGCGGCTCGCGCTCGCGCGATGAAGGCCTCGATCTCCTCGGCCGGGCGCGCGCCGCTTTCGCGCGCAAGCTCCTTCCCGCCCGCGAAGATGGCCAACGTCGGGATCGATCGGATGTTGAACCGTTGACCCAGTTCGGACAGTTCGTCCGTGTTCACTTTGACGACGATCGCCTGACCGGCCTGCCGGGCCGCGACCTTTTGCAGTTCCGGCGCCACCATCCGGCACGGACCGCACCACGGCGCCCAATAATCGACGACGACCGGCAGCGGCGATTGCGCGATCAATCGATCGAAGTCGGCCGACGCATGGAGCTCGATCGGTTCTGCCGGCGGCTTGATCGGCTCCTTGCACTGCCCGCATTGCACGGCTTCGCCGAGCCGCTCGTAGACCATCCGGTTCTTTTTGCCGCAGGCGCCGCAGGCGACGACGACGCCCCGATCATCAAACTCGACGGTAGCTGCCATACGGGCCTACGCACGCATGTTCCGAGCCATCGAGCCGCGTGGCGAGCCACCGGCCCTACCGGCGGCGCTTGCGCCTGGGTTTGACCGGCTTCCTGGACGCCACCGGCGCTTTGTCCGACGCGATCGCATCACCGAGCAGCGCGACGCTGATCGCGTACGAGTGCGCGCAGTTGTACTCGAGGATCGCGTCGTAGTTGGCGTCCACGAGAAAGTGGCGGCTGTCGCCCGAGACCAGAGAGGCCGGCGCGTCGCTCCTGGGCAGAGCCTTGCCGCCAGGGAGGCGCGCGCCCAGTTCCTCCCACCGGCTCAGCGGCAGCGGGACGCTCATGTTGCGCGTCGCCTGACACGTGCCGCTGCGCGGCGCAACGTCCCGGGCGATGCGGCGCGCGGCGTCCGGCGTCACCTCGACCTCGCGTCCCCAGTCCTGGTTCGCGGCCCACCCGTGCCCTTTCAGATAGTTGGCGATTGACGCGAACACGTCCGCCGGCGTCGACCAGATGTCGCGCTTGCCGTCGCCGTCGAAGTCCTCGGCGAACTTCAGGTAGCTGGACGGCATGAACTGCGGCTGGCCCATCGCGCCCGCCCACGACCCTTTCAGGTGCGGCAGGTCGATGTCGCCGCGGTTGAGGATCTCCAGCGCGTTGAACAGCTCGGCGCGGAAAAACGTCGCGCGGCGCGGATCCCAGGCGAGCGTGGCGAGCGCCGGCACCGTGGGACGCACGCCGCTGAACCGGCCGAAATTGGACTCCATGCCCCACACCGCGACGAGGATGCGGGGCGGCACGCCGTAGCGCGCGGTGATCTGGTCGAGCAGCTCGCGATGTTTCGCGTAGGCGTCGCGCCCCGACAGAATCAGCCTGGGCGTCAGGATCCGCGAGATGTACTTCTCGAGGGAGAAGACCGTCTCCGCCTGCGCGCGGTCCCGTTCCAGGATGATCGGCTGCGGCTCGCTGACGTCGGCCAGCGCGGCGTCGACAATTTCCGCGCGCAGCCCCCTGGCGACCGCTTCGGCGCGCACGCCGGCGAGCCATTCGGCAAACGACGGCCGAGCCGGTTCCTGTCCGAGCGCGAGGGCGAACAACAGCGCGATGATCACGCTTGCAGTGTACTGAACCTGGCAGGCACGCGCCATGCTGAGATCCATCGCTACTGAACATGTCTGAAACCGTCCGACGCTCCACCCTCGAAATTCCCTGGCGCACCATCTTCAAGCTCATCGCTGCGATCGCCCTCGTGTGGGTGTGGCTCAAGCTGGTCGAGCTGGTGCTCGTTCTCGTCGTGGCCGTGCTGCTGGCGGTCGCGCTGATGCCGATCGTGGACTGGTTCCAGCGGCACGGATGGCCGCGCTGGGCTGCGGCCGCCCTGATTTCGGTGGTGTGCCTGGGCCTGTTCGGCGGGTTCGCCTGGTTCGCCTGGACGTCGGTTGCCGACCAGGCGCTGTTCGCCGGGAAACACTTCACCCAGCTGGAACGTCAGCTGTTCGACAGTGCACCGCCCTGGCTGCGACACGTGCTCGGACTCGATGGCGTCGGCGAGCTGCAGTCGAGAATCGTCCCGTTTGCGCTCCGGCTCGGCCGTTCGGCCGCCTCGGCCGTCGTCGTCGGCGTGCTCGGGTTCATCCTCACGATGTACCTGCTGATCGAAGCGGAACCGACGCGCGACTGGCTGATCGCGTTCGTGCCTAAGGAGCGCCGTGCCCGCGCGATGCAGACGCTGGACGAGGCGCAACGCGTCATCTTCGCCTACGTCGCCGGCAACGTGCTGACCTCGGTGCTCGCCACGCTGTTCGTGTTCGTGCTGCTGTGGGTGTTGAAGGTGCCCGCGGCGCTGTTGCTGGCAGTTCTCGCCGGGCTCTTCGATTTCGTCCCCGTTGTGGGGTTCGTCGCCTCGAGCATTTTCGCCGTCGGCATGGCGTTGACAGTCTCGCCGAGCACGGCGGTCATCGTCTTCGCGTTGTATCTGGCGTATCACCTGATCGAGAACTACATCATCTCGCCCTGGGCGTACGGCGACTTTCTCAAGCTGTCGAATGTCGCGGTGATTCTCGCGTTCGCGATTGGCGCCGCGCTGGCCGGGGTCATCGGCGCGCTCATCGCGCTGCCGATCGCCGCCGCGTATCCCGCGATCGAACGGATCTGGCTTCGCGAACAACTCCCGGAGGAGACCGTGCGCGAACACCAGCAGTTGAAAACTGAAAATCTGAAATCTGAAACCTGAATTTCTAATCGGCCCGCGCGGCGCGAGCGCCTGCCGGCGCTTCATATTGCGTGCGTGGGTCCTTCAGGGTGCCCTTCACGGAAGTCTCTATAGGGCGGTTTACAGTTGAAGTGATCGAGGAAGTTCAGGAAGCGCTTGTAGTCGTGCGGCACCCGCACGTTGAACAGACGGGCCACATGGGTGTAGCGTCCTCCCGCCGCCACCAGGCCTTGGCTGACGATCTCGCGAACCTGCGAACACGTGATTTGCCTCGCCATCAACAGCGGGTAGACGGCCGTCCAAAACGACTCGTGGTCCACCGCCATCGCATGGTACAGCTCTGCGACCGTATGCCGGTCGCGGATGTCACAAGGGATGTCCTCGATGCCGATGACCTGCGAACGCGCGCCGGCTACCATCCGCTCGATCACGTCCTGAAGCTCGCGAACGTCGCCGGGCCAGGAATAGCCGACGAGAACGGCCATCGCTTCGTCGTTGACGGCGTGCGGCCCGCCGTCCCCTGTGTGGCGCGCTCGGTCGACAAAATACCCGACGAGCGCCGGCACGTCCTGTTTACGCTGCCGCAGAGGCGGCGTGCTCAGGTGGATCACGTCGAGCCGTTGGAACAGGTCCCCGCGAAGCTGACAGTCGGCGAGCAGGGCCGCGATGCGCGCCAGCTCCGGCCGGACATCCGCGGTCATATGGGTCGCGCCGTCGATCCTTCCGATGGAACCGTGCATGATGTCCTCCTCGTCGCCGTGGATAACCGATTCGCTCACGGTCGTGTGCTAGCGCCAGTCGACCCAGGACACGGCCTTTACAATTTCCGTCGCCGTGGCGAGCGCGGGGCACGCGGTCCAGGAATCGAGCGGCTCGTTGCCGAAGACGACGATGCCGCTGTGCTGCGTCACGTCTTTATCGCGCACCGGATCGATGTCGGCGAAACCGAGACGCTGCCGCAGGAGCTCGCAGTTAGCTTTCGGCCCGGTGAGGAACGTCCACCCGGGGCCCGTGACGCCGTACGCTTCGCGATAGTCTTTCAGATCGCTCGGCGTGTCTTCCTCCGGCTTGAGCGAGATCGAATACATGAAGATGTCGCGGCCGACCCGATCCCCGAGCAGGTGCTGGACCTTGCGCAGGTTCGCCGTCGCGGGAATGCAGACCCCTTCGCACCGCGTGTAGAAGAAGTTGAAGAGCACGATCTTGCCCTTGACCAAATCGTCGTAGAACCGCACCTTGCGGTTGTCGTGCGTGACCAGGCTGACGTTCGGAAAGTTGCGCCGGTTGGTGCTCGGCGGCACGACCGGCGCGGCGGCGCCTGCGAGCGCCGGGCGCGCGACGGCGGTCGCCAGCGCCGCCGAAAATGTCGTCAGCAATCCTCTGCGTGAAATCATGACACGTTCTCCTCATAGGCAGGCGCGCGGCGCTGACGCCGCGCACCTGTCCTGGACCTAGATGGACGGTGTCGCGTTCGGATCGACCAGGTCCCAGCGCACCATCATCGCGTGATCCTCGTGGACCACGTTGTGGCAGTGCATCGGGTACTTGCCGAGCCAGTCGCGGAACCGGAAGTAGAGCTGGCAGGTCTCGCCGCCGCGGAGGAGACAGACGTCCTTGCGCCCTTCGTAGGGCAGCGCGAACGGCACGCCGTTGCGCGACAGGATCTGGTGCTCTTCGAAGTGGATGTGCACCGGGTGCCACCAGCCGCTCCCGCCCTGCAGCGTCCACACCTCGGAGGTGTTGCGCCGCACCGTCGCGCTCACCACGTTCGCGTCGAAGATCTGGCCGTTGACCACCCAGGCGCCGTTGGCGCGCTCGAACTTCCACGACCGGTTCTGCGCCACGTTGGTCAGGTCGACCTGCGGCAGATCGCGCATCGTCGTGCGGCCGATCGCCGCCAGGCTGGTGGCGTTCGGAATTACGCTCTGGTCCGGCAGCAGCGGCAGCCCGCCGATGCGGAACTGCAGCAGCGGCGTCGACGTCCTGGCGATTCTGCCCGTCGGCTGCGCGCCGTTGAGCTGCTCGGCCCAGTTCACCAGGTACACGCGCGTGTTCGGCCCGTACTTCGAGAAGTCGATGATGACGTCGTGCCGCTCGGCCACGCCGGTCACGATGTAGTCGTTGAGGTCGGGCGCCAGCGGGTTCTTGATC
>JAYVYV010000076.1:0-5060 GCA_043783985.1 Acidobacteriota bacterium
GCCGATGTAGCGGATGTACGCGCTCCAGAGCTGCGCCGGCCCCATCTCCAGAATCCTGAACGGCATGCCGGTCGCCGGGTTGTTCGCGAAGTTGGGGTGAATCGGCGGGAACGGCACGGGAATGTAGGCGCCGAGGATCGACAGCAGCGGCAGCAGCACCAGCCACGACAGCACACCGCCCGCGAACATGGTCCCCGCGATGCGCGGCCCGATGACGTAGCCGACGCCCATGTATTCCGGGGAGATGTCGATGTTCAGCGTCGCATTCGGGAACTGGCTGCCGCGCGGCGTCGAGTAGTCCAGCTCCTTCGCGAACAGGTTGAACACCCAGGACAGCGCCTTCCAGAGTGCGCCGACGGCGACACCCGCGAACACCATCGATGCCAGCTTGCCGCCGCGCTCGCCGGCGATCAGCACGTCGGCGCACGCGGCGCCCTCCGGATACGGCAGCACGCCATGCTCCTTGACGATGAGCGCGCGACGGAGCGGCACCATCATGAGCACGCCGAGGATGCCGCCGGCGAAGGCGAGCATCGCGATCTGGTAGTAGTTGAAGTAGGCCGGACCGTCGGGCGTCAGAAAGATGAGCGCCGGGATCGTGAACACCACGCCACCGGCGACCGATTCGCCGGCCGATCCGATCGTCTGGACGATGTTGTTTTCGAGAATCGTCGAGCCGCCCAGCTTCTTCAGCACCGAAATCGCGAGCACGGCGATCGGAATCGATGCGCTGACCGTCAGGCCGGCGCGCAGGCCGAGATACACCGTCGACGCGCCGAAGAGGAGGCCGAACAGCACGCCGATCACGACGGCCTTCGCGGTGAATTCCGCCGGCGATTGCGTCGCGGGCACGTAGGGCTGAAAGGCGGTCGGCGGGGGCGACGCCATCGGCGGGGGAGCGGTAGGGGCCATAGGGCCGGATATTAGCACGCGGTTTTTTGTTACAATCGGCCGCTGCCTTGTGAAAACAACGAACAAAGGCCCGTCCAGGACGCCGCCGGCCAAACAGAGCGCCGATCAGGTGTCCGAGCTCACCACCAACCGGCTCTCCGTCTACCTCCGCTGCTTGAACGCGCTGGAGGCCGCCGCCATCCGCACGATCTCCTCCCAGGCGCTCGCCGAGCAGTTTCATCTCAACGCCGCGCAGATCCGGAAGGACCTCGCGTACTTCGGCGAGTTCGGCGTTCGCGGCGTCGGCTACTACGTGCGCGACCTCAAGCGTCACCTGCGCCAGATCCTCGGCCTCGACCGGAAGCTCCGCGTCGCCATCATGGGCGCGGGCAACCTGGGGCTCGCGCTCGCCGATTATCCTGGGTTCCGGCAGGAGGGGTTCGAGATCGCGGCGCTGTTCGACACCCTCGAGGACAAAGTGGGGCAGCAGTCGCGCAGCGGCGTCCCCATCCACGACATCACCGATTTGAAGAAAGTGGTCAAGCGCGAGGGTGTCCGCATCGCCGTCATCGCCGTGCCCGCGCCGCACGCGCAGCACGTCCTCGGTCTCGTCGTCGCGGCCGGCATCAAGGCCGTGCTGAACTTCTCGCCGGGCACGCTGCAGGTGCCGGCCGACGTGAAGCTGAAAAGCGTCGACCTGACCGTGTCGCTCGAGAGCCTCTCGTTTTTCCTCGCGCAGGGCGATGGCGACGAGAAGTAAGGCGGGTGGGTCCGGCAGGCCTGGCGGTTCGGGCAGGTCCCGACGCGCAGGGGGCGGGCGTGCCCGGCCCGCGCTGTCGCATGTCGACGCGCGCGGGCGCGTGACGATGGTCGACGTCGGCGACAAACCGGTCACCAACCGCGAGGCGGTGGCGCGCGGAACGATCACGATGTCGCGCGAGGCGCTGCGGCTGATCCGCGCCGGCGCCGTCAAGAAAGGCGATCCGCTCCAGACGGCGCGGCTGGCCGGCATTCTCGCCGCCAAGCAGACCTCGTCGCTCATCCCGTTGTGCCATCCGCTGCCGCTTTCCAGCGTGAACGTCGAGCTCACGCCGAAGGCGCGCGGCTACGAGATCGAAGCGCGCGTGCGAACGACGTCGCAGACCGGCGTCGAGATGGAGGCGCTCACCGCCGTCGCCGTCGCCGCGCTCACGATCTACGACATGGTCAAGGCCGTCGACCACACCATGGTGATCGGCGACATCCGGGTAATGATGAAGCGCGGAGGACGGTCGGGCACTTACAGACGACTTTAAGATTTAAGGATCTGAGGATTTGTGGATTTGAGGAGCTGGATCTGAGGATCTGAGGATTTGAGGATCTATCTGAGGATCTGCCTGCGAGCCCGCCGCCTCGACACGCGTCCCGTTCCGTTGATAGCTCATCAACGCCTCAACGCCTCAACGCCTCAGCTCCTCAGCTCCTCAGCTCCTCAAATCTTAAAATCCTTAAATCCTCAGATCCTTATATCCTCAGATTCCAATGAAAGTCCTTGTGGGCGTCATCAGCCCGGCGGCCGCGTGGGTGATGCCGCGTCGGTGCGTCGAGCAGCTGCGGCGCGATTTTCCGCAGCACACCTTTCTCGACGCCTGGGATCGCGACACGCTTCGCCGCCTGCTGCCCGAGGCCGACGTGGCCTTCACCCCGTTCATCGACCGCGACGTCTTCGCGTCGGCCACGCGTCTGCAATGGGTGCAGAGCCCGGCCGTCGGCGTGGGCGGTCTGATGTTTCCCGAGTTGCTCGCCAGCCCGGTCGTGCTCACGAGCTCTCGCGGCATCCGTGCGCGCTCGATCGCGGAGCACGTGCTCGGCGTGACGATCGCGCTGGCGCGGCGGCTCCCGGCCACGCTCCGCGCGCAGGCCGCGCACCGGTGGGCGCAGGAAGAGCTCGAGACCGACGCCTGCACGCTCCAAGGGCAGCGCATGGGCATCGTCGGCCTCGGGGCGATCGGCCGCGAGGTGGTGACGATCGCGGCGCCGTTCGGGTTCCGCATTTCCGCGATACGCCGGCGCGCCGGCGCGCCTCCGCCGCAGGGGGTCGAGGACGTGTGGACGCCCGATCGCCTTCCCGATCTCCTCTCGCAGAGCGACGTCGTCGTGCTCGCCGTTCCGCACACACCGGAGACGAAGCGGCTGATCGGGCGCGCGCAGATCGATCAGATGAAGCGCGGCGCGCTGCTCGTCAACGTGGCTCGTGGCAAGATCGTGGACGATGACGCGGTGATCGACGCGCTGCGCGACGGCCGCCTCGGGGGCGCGGCGCTGGACGTGTTCAGCCAGGAGCCGCTCGATCCGTCGAGCCCGTACTGGGATCTGCCCAATGTGATCATCACGCCGCACACGTCCGGCGCGATGAAGGACTACTGGACGCCGCTGATCGCGCTCTTTTCGGACAACCTGCGGCGATTCGAAAAAGGCGCACCGCTCCTCAACGTTGTTGAGAAAGTCGCAGGATACTGACATGGGACAGCTGAGTGGCGTCGGTCAGGCGGGGGCGGTCGGCCGCGTGGGTCGACTGGGTCGGGTCGGTCTGGTGGGGCTGACCGTGGCGGTCATCATCATGTTCGCAACGCGCACTCCGGGTTTCGCGCCGCGGAGGCAGGCGGCCTCCGATCTGCCGACGTACGGCTATCAGATCGTTCGCGTCTACCCCCACGACCCGAAGGCGTTCACCCAGGGGCTGCAGTACGTCGACGGGGTGCTGTACGAAGGCACCGGCCAGGTCGGGCAGTCGTCGATTCGGAGGGTGGAGCTCGCCACCGGCAAGGTGCTGCAGCACCGCGACGTGCCGGCGCCGCACTTCGGCGAAGGCATCACCGTCTGGAAGAACGACGTCATCGAGCTGACGTGGCAGACGCACGTCGCGTTCGTCTACGACCGCGTCACGTTCCAACCGAAGAAGCAGTTCACCTATCCGGGCGAAGGCTGGGGGCTCACCCAGGACGCGACGGGTCTGATCATGAGCGACGGATCCGACGAGCTGCGCGTCCTCGATCCCCTGACGTTCAGCGAGCGGCGCCGCATCCACGTGACGGCGGCCGGCGCGCCGGTGCGCAACCTGAACGAGCTGGAATACGTGAAGGGGGAGATTTTCGCGAACATCTGGCAGACCGACTACATCGCCCGCATCGCGCCAGACACGGGGAAGGTGGTGGGCTCGATCGACCTGCGGGGGCTGCTGACGCCGGCCGAGCGCGCGAACGCCGACGTGCTCAACGGCATCGCGTACGACGCGGCGCACGACCGCCTCTTCGTGACCGGCAAATGGTGGCCGAAGCTGTTCGAGATCAAACTCATTAGGCGGTGAACCAAATTTCAGAGTTCAGAGTTCAGATTGACGAGGCGCGACGCTGTTCCAATCTGAAATCCGAACTCTGAAATCTGAAATTCCCGTCACAGCGCGATGTGCTGAAAGATGACGCCGGCGTCGGGGCCGGTCCCGTGCTTCCGCACGACTTCGCGCCCGTTCAGCGGCGTGTTGGAAATCGGCGTGCCCGGCTCGCCGCCCGTCGCCGTACCCGTCGTGAGGTAGAGATCCTGCACGAGGCCGGCGCCGAGCAGCGCGGCGGCGAGCGTGCGGCCGCCGATGCACGAGATGCGCTCGATGCCGAGGCGCCGCAGCTCGCCGAGCGCGTGCCGCAGGCCGTGCGGATCGTCCATGACCACGAGCGTGATCCAGGGTCGCGCCTTCAACGCGCCGCGCATCGCGTCCGCGCCGCGCGCGACGGTGATCAGGATCACGCGCAGCGCCGGCACGTTGAACATCAGCCCGTTGTCGAGCGCGAACCCCTGCAGCGTGGCGGCGATCTGGGCCGGATGCCGCGGCAGCGCCATGGCCGCGCGCAGCGCAACCAGCTCGGGCCGCCAGACCGACAGCACGAGGTCTCCGTTCCCGATCGTGCGCGCCCCGGCCAGCACCGCATCCGCCGCGACGCGCGACAGCCCCTCGTAGATCAGATGTTTGTCGCCCTCCCCGCCGCCGAGCGCGGACGGGTTCTTGGTCACCGTATTGCCGTCGCGCGATTGCACGAACACCAGGTTCATGGCGGGGAGTTCACCAGGGGGCGGCTGCGAGACGTAAAACAGGCCGCCGAAGGCCGCTCGCGACCACGCGTTGCCGATGACGGCGA
>JAYVYV010000077.1:0-13983 GCA_043783985.1 Acidobacteriota bacterium
AGCTCGAGGCCGTCCATCCTGGGCATCACCAGGTCCGTGATGACGATCGCGGGCCGGAAAGAGGTGACTTTCGCGAGCGCCTCGACGCCGTCGCTGGCCGACTCGGCCACGAATCCCCATCGCCGCACGAGCTGCACCAGTCCCACGCGGGCCGACTGATCGTCCTCGACGATCAGCACACGCTCGCCAGCCTTGAGCTCCGCCGCCGGTTCCGGCGCCAATGTCATCCGGCGATTCTCCACCATGTCATTTTTACATTGTGGGCGCCAAGCCGCATCGGATGCAAGCATGCGATACCCTCATCGGCGCGTGCCCATCGACTCCAAGCCTCACGACTCCGACTCGAATCCCCCGGACTCAGCGCGGAAGCCTCCCCTGTTGTCCCGGGTCGTCGCCCTGATTGAGGTGCTCCTGTGCTCCGACTATCCGACCCAGCTGGCGCTGGGCTCGACGCTGACGCTGCTCGGCATGGGCCCCTTCACGGCGCAGGGCCAACTGCGTCTTGCCTACGTGGTCGGGCTGTCGCTGGCGGACGCGGCGGCGCTCATCGGGCTCATCGTCCTGTTTCTCTACGCGCACGGTGAGCGGCCGCGAGACGTCCTCCTCGGACGCCGTCCGTTTGTGTTCGAAGCCGCGGCCGGTCTCCCGCTGATCGTCGTCGCGTTCGGCATTGGCGTCGCCGTGCTGGTGCCGATCCAACGCGTCGCGCCGTGGCTGCACACGGTGGAACACAACCCGCTGCAGGCGCTCTTGCGATCGCCGCGCGACGCCTGGCTGTTTGCCCTGGTGGTGTTGGTGGCCGGCGGCGTGCGCGAAGAGGTCCAGCGCGCGTTCCTGCTGCATCGTTTCGAGCGGTGGCTCGGCGGCGGACTGCTGGGCGTCGTGATGACCAGCGTGGCGTTTGGCGCGGGGCACCTGCTGCAGGGTGTGGACGCGGCGATCGCGACGGGCCTCCTCGGCGCGTTCTGGGGGGCGACCTACCTGCGCCGGCGATCAGCGATCGCGCCGATGGTGAGCCACTCGGGATTTGATTTGCTCCAACTCCTGCCGTTCATGGGTGTTGGCCACTAGCGGGACCACGACCCGCGAGGTAAAGGTCCACGACGTCCCCCCGCCGACGCAAGCCCGAGACCCATTCCTCGATCGACGACTGGCGGCCGTCGTCAGTGGCAGGAAACCGCTGAGCCAGGTACGCACGGACGCGCAGTTCCTGGCGCAAGGTCTCGCGCAGGTGCCGTTGGTCGATGCCGGACCTGACGAGCGCGGCGTCGAACGCCGTGGGCGACGGGAAGCGCGCCCGCACATCTTGGACGGCATCGCTGACCGCTGCGGCCGCCGGCTCGGGCGGCGCATAACGATCGACCTCCGCGAGGAGGAGCTCGCGATCGATCAGTTTCGACAGAATCGCGCGAATCGGATCCGGGGCCCCGTCCGCGTGCTCGAGGCCGAGGTCGCGGGCGGCCGTGACGTCGCTCAACGTGATGATCTGACCGGCCACCACCGCCAGCACGCGATCGATGATTTCGCCGGACGCGCGAGCCGGCAACATCATCAGCAACGCGCCGCACAGCCAGCCGCGCCTCGCGGCGAAGGCACGAAGGGGACCACGCGCAGGAGTGGTCGTCCCCATCAGAACGCCTGCCCGAAGCTGATGAACCATGCGGTCAGCCCCTCTCCCGGCTGACGGTTGACCTTGAAACCGAGGTCGACGCGGATCGGACCGACCGGCGACTTATACCGGATGCCGCCGCCAACGGCGCTGCGCAACTCGCCGAAATCGATGTCCGCGACGCGCGCGAAGACGTTGCCGGTGTCGAAGAAGCCCACCATGGCCAGACCGCCCCACACCGGCACGCGCAGTTCGGCGTTGAGAATCACCAGGCCGTTGCCGCCCTTCGGCAGCAGGTCCTTGTCGAGCGTGTCGTTCGCCTCGGTCGGCACGTGGTGGGTGCCGACGCGGTCCAACGCAAAGCCGCGAATCGTCGAATCGCCGCCGGCGTAGAAGCGTTCGCTCTGGGGGATGTCGCGGATCGTCACGCCGGGAATGGCCTGGCCCAGGTCATCGACCGCTTCGCGGACGAAGCCGGTCGCCAGCCCGAGTCGAGCGCTGCCGGCGAACACGATCCGATTGGTGTGCGGCAGCGTCCGGAACGCCTGCGCCGTGAAGTACGACTTCACGAACCCGACTTCGGATCCAAGAGCGCGCGCGGCGAGCTGGCCGTTCGCGGTCAGGTACGCGCCGGCGATCGGATCGACCGGATCGCTCCGCGTGTCGCGGCTGAGGGATCCGGAAAAGGACGACAGCAGGTACTGGCTGAAAATGCGGTCGATCAGGGCTTGATCCGCCACGCTGGAATCGAAGACCCTCGTGCGCTGCAGCTGGTAGCTGCCCGACGCGCTCACCTTGGGCGTGAGATGCCGGGCGATGTCGACGCTCGCGCCGCGGCGCGCGAAGTTGAAGCTCGACCGAATCTGCTGCTCGAACGTGATATTGATGTTCGCATCGGCCACCGTGTCGAAGACGCGAGGCTCGCGGAACGTTCCGACAAGGCGGTACTCGGTCAAGCCGTATCCGCCGTCGGAGGACGTGGACGCGGGCTGGCCGGCGAAGAACGGCGAGTCCTTCGGATGGAGTGACACGCTGGCGAAGAGATTGACCGATCGATTCTTGCCGAACAGGTTCCGTCGACCCGCGTCGAAGAAGGCTCGGGGCGCCACCTCGAACTGCTCGGCGGCGACGCCGCCGTCCTCCGCCCGGCGGACTACGCGGAGCCGTCCCTCCAGACCGCCGCCGTACCCGATTGTCGTTGGGGGCGCTTCCTCAACGGTCACGAGCAAATCGCGCAACGTCTCGTCGCCATGGCGGAGCTCGGTGATTCGGGCGCGCCGGAACAGGCCCAGTGCAGCCAGCCGCCGCTGGCTCGCGTTGATGGCCTCCAGGCTGAACGGATCGCCGTGCTTCACCTGCAGCTCGCGCTCGATGGTCTGCCTGCGCGTGCGAACGTTCCCGACGATGAGCACGTGATCGACGAAGACCTGCGGCCCTTCGCGCACGTCAAACACCAGGGTGACGCGCGTACCGTCCTGTCTGAAGCGCGGTTTGACTTCGACGGTCCCGCTCTCGTACCCGAGATTCTGGTAGGCCAGCTGGATCGCATCCCGATCGACCGCCGTCAGATTCGGCACGAAGGCTTCGCCCGGCTGCGAGCGCACCCGGCCGCGCAGGGCCGCCTCGTCGAGCGCCCGATTCCCCTCGAACGTCACCGCCTCCACGGTCGTTCTGACGCCTTCCGTGATGACGATGCGGACGGCCACGCGCACCTCGGTCGCCGTGGCTCCTCCGGGCACCGGCTCGACGGCGGCCCTGGCCTTGGCCGACGTAAAACCGCGCCGGCGATACAGGTTTTCGATCGCCAGAACGTCGGCGTCCAACCGGCTCTCCGAAAAGAGCGCGCCCTCCTTCAGGCGCAGCCCTGCCGCGAAGTCGGTCAGCGGGATCGACGCGTTGCCCGACACCTCCATCGTGAACGCACGAAACTGCGGACCTTTGGCGACCGAGAAGGTGATCACGAGCTCATTGCCGGACTCGGCACGCGCGTGCGGCGCTTTGGCATCGCGATAGCCTTGCACCCGCAGGTATTCCTCGATCCGGTTGCTCGAGTCTTCGAGCAGGTCCTCGTCCACCGATCCTTCGCGCTCCACCGGCACCAGCTCCGCGCGCCGATCCGAGGGCAGCGGGTCGCCCACAAACACGACGCGCACGCGCGGTCCGGGCGCGACCGTCAGGGTCAGGTCGGCGATGCGCTGGTCGGCCGAGAGGCGCACCACCGGCAGGATCTTCGCCTCGTAGTAGCCCTTGCTGCGGCGATCGTCGAGGTACTTTTCGATGCGTCCGTTCAGCGCCTCGCGCTGGTAGGGTGCGCCGGCCGCCACGCCGAGCCGGGAGAGGAGGTCAGCGCGCGCGACCGTCGGCACGCCGGCGATCACGACGGTCCCGATGACCGTGCGCGGGCCCGGGTCGATCGTGAAGACCAGCGTCGCGCGCTCTGGCGCGTGCTCGAGCACCGGCCGCGGCGTGATCGCCGGGTTGAGATAGCCGCGCTCGCGCAGCGCGTCCACCAGAATGCGCGTCATGTCCGCCGCGCGCCCGAGCGGCGGCGACACGCCATACCGATCGACGATGGCGCGGCGCAGCGCGCCCGGGTCGATGCCGGCGACACTCAGCGGCGCGTCGAAGCGAATCCTCGCGATTGGGTGAATCGGGACGAGCTCGTACCGGAGCGCCACGCGGCCGTTCTCGAGCGTCGCGTCGACGCTCACGCCTTCGAACCGCCCCAGGCTGAACAGGTGCGCCACCGTCTCGCGCACCTGCACCATCGAAAGCGGCTGGCCGGCGACCGTCGACACGATCTGCGTCAGCAGGGGCTCGGTCGTCTCGCGCGCTTCGATCACGAGGCGGACCGATCCGATTGGCTTGCCGAGATAGTCGGCCACCGCCGCGGACACGGGACACTCGCCGGCGCAGAGGACACAGAGGATGCACAGGATCAATCGTGTCGGCCACGATGTGAGTCCCTGTCCTCGGCGTCCTCCGTCGTGGAGCGCTGGCGCCGCCGCGCGCATCAGAACACGTGCCTCACGCGGAACTCGAGCGCGTAGGTCTGCCGATCCTCGTTGCGGGACAGAATCCACGCGATGCGTTCGCTCTCGTCGATCTCGAGCAGGACGATCTGATCGTTGGTCGTCGTGCCGAGGCTGCGCGAGAACGTCAGGTACACGCGCTCGGATATGCGCTTGCCGATCGTCAGCCGCGCCGTCGGGTTCAGACGCGACGTCTGCTGGCTGTACGGATCGATGAACGACGGCGTGAGCTGGAACGTGTCCACGCCGAACGTCTGTTCGACAACCTTCCCCACTTCCGACGAGATGCCGCCGGTGATCGCCTGCGTCGCCCGCATCGTGATGATGTCGGTCTGCGTCTGGTTGGGATTCTGCAGCGCGCGCAGCTCTGGCGCGACGTCCTGCGCGCCCGTGCGCCGCACGTCGCTGAAGAGCAGCGCCAGGACGTCGGCCGTCGGCAGCGGCGGGTCTGCGCTGAGCGTCGGCCGGAGCTGCTCGCTGGTTCCCGCGAAGGCGACCGTCACGCGATAGGTCTGCCCCGGCACGCGCACGTTGGTCTCGGCTTCGACGTCGAAGAACGGCTCGATGCGCGTCTGGTTCGCGAAGTCCATCGTGCCGCGCGTGATGCGGTAGCGCCGCCCCTCGAACGTCACCTCGCCGCGCTCGATGTCGGCGTGGCCGGCGATCACGGGGCGATCGTAGGTGCCCCGCAGCGTGAGATCGGCGCTCGCCACCATCCGCGCCAGGTTGTTTTCGACGCGCCGCGTCGACGGCACCAGGAGCTGGATGTCGAACTTCAACGGCACGGTCGTCGCCGCCTCTGCGGGGCTCTGTCCGCCGGAGGCCGCCGACCGCCGGGAGGCCAGATCGAAGATGCTGCCAGGCGTGTCGACGCGGCGGTTCCAGAGCGCATTCTTCACAGTGACCGTTCCGCCCAGCGTCGGGGCCTTGACATTGCCCCGCAGCGATAGATCGGCGTCGACCACCGAACGCACGCCTTCAGGCACGCGCAGGTGCATGTCCTCGCCGCGCGCCGTGACGTCGAGCTCCGCCGGCACGTAGCCGTCGAATCCGATCCGCCCGCCGAACTGCACGCGTCCCCCGCCCATCGTGGCGGTCACCTCGTCCAGACGGACGCCGCGCGCATCGAAGCGGATCGTCCCGTTGATGGCGTCGAGCGCGTTGGGGATCGCAAAGTGCCGGATCCGGCCGTCGGTGATCCTCGCGCTCCCGGAGAACTGCGGCTGGGCGAGCGGGCCGTCGATCGACGCGGTCAGCTCGGCCTTGCCCGCCCCGCGCACGTCGCGGAAAAAGCCCTGGAGGATGCCGAGATTCGCTTCGCCTGTGGCCTTCAGCGCGATGCGCTCGTCGTTGAGGCCGATCGACCCCGACACCCGCAGTCGCGTGTCGTCGCCCACCAGCTGCAGCTCCCCGATGCGGACCTGTTGCCGGTCGAACGCGATGCGGATCGGCGCCGCGTTCTTCACGCTGTAGTCGAGCAGTCGCAGGTCGAGCGAATCGACCGTGCCCTCGACGACGAGATGATCGACGTTGGCGAGTTCCCCCACGACGCGAATCGTGCCGCTGGCGACCGCCGTGGTGAAGGGGGACAACTTCGGCACGAACAGACGGACGTACGGATCGAGCGAGGTGTCGTGGAAGCGAAACGTGAGCTCGGCGTCCGACTGCGGCGTGAGCGCGATCCGCCCGGAGCCGGTGAGCGCCATGCGCGGCGATGCCGCGTCGATCGAGCCGCTCAGCTCGGCGCCGCGCAGCGCCAGCGTGCCGTTCACCGCGCCGACCCCTTCCTCCCCGATGAACAGGTCGTCGACGCGGTACTTGAAGTCGTTGCGCGGCGACGCGAACGTCCCGCTTCCCGTCGCCGTGAACTCGGCGAGCCCCGAGAGCGGCGCGCGCGGGAACGTCACGAACGCGAGGCGCTCGACCGGAATCCGCTGGCCGCGGGCATTGAACGAATAGGTCGCGTCCCAGCCGATGTAGGCCGCGCCGGTGACCGTGCCTGCGTCCTTGGCGATGTTCAGGTTGTCGAGGCGGACGCCGGTGCCGTCGAACCGCAGCGCCGAGGTCGCCTCCTGGAACGGTTCGCCGTACGCGACACCGTCGTTGACCGTCATCGCCCCGAACCCCACCGGCCGTTCGTAGGCCCCGGTCAGATGGAACTCGCCCGACAACAGGCCGGAGACCGGATACCCGTCGATGCCGAAGGCATGCCGCAGGCTGTCGAGATCGCGGCGCGCCACGCGGATCCGCGCGTTGATCTCCTCGCCGCGATCCTCCCGCGGATACCCGAGCGAGAAGAGTCCGTCGGCGCGAATCTCCGATCCGCCCGCGCGCACGACACCGTCCTTCACGTCGACGTACTTGTTGTCGACGACGATCCGGGCGGAGCCGTCGCCCCAGAGCGTGTCGAAGGCGCGCAGATCCTCCCCGGTGAAGAGCCCTTCGATGCGCGGCGCGCGGAAGGCGCCGGTCATCACACCGTCGAACTCGCCCCGTCCGGCGAACGCCACCACGCCGGTCGGCGATCCGAAATCACTGATGATGCCGGCCAGGACCTGATCGCTTTCCTGCCAGTCGCGGCTCGTGACGTGGAAGGCCAGCCGCGATCGCGCGCCGTAGGCGGTCGTGCCGCCGAACGTCACGTGCGTGCGCTCGGTGGCGAAGCGGCCCTGCTCGATTGCGACGTCTTCAGGACCAAAGCGGTAGGACAGCTCCGCCGCGATCGGCAGATGCGCCGGCAGCGCCAGCGGGGCGAACGGCCCCCACTCGTGACGCGAATGCCCGGCGTCGGCGGTCCGCGCCGCGGCGAGCGACGCGGGCATCGGCGTCACGCCCGGCGGCGGCGCGATCGTCAGATGTCCTTCGCCGCGGTGCGCGGCGAAACGGCCCGACGGCCACTCCAGGACGTTGTGCAGCGAGGCGCTGCCCGCGAAGCGCACGCCGGGCAGCTGCTCGAAGTCGGTGAACCGCGCGAGATCGACGTCGGTCAGCGTCGCGTCGAAATGATGCGTCGGCTTCGTCTTCTCGCCGAACGGCTTGATGCCGTACACGAACGCCGCGTGGCCGCCGTAGAATTGCGAGCCGGCGTTCCACACGTCGAACGCGTGCTGAGTCCAGCGCAGCGAGCCGTACAATCCCGGAAAGCGGTAGTCGTTGAGCCCCGCGAGATCGCTCGCGAACGTGCCGGTGAGATCGCGGTTCGTGTCCTCGCCGGTCTTGAAGAGCCGGAACGCACCGGTGAAGTCGCCGGTGCCGGAGATGCGCCACGGCTCGTCCTTGAAGAAGAGCTCGCGCATGCGCGGGAAGTTCACGCGCGACGTCACCTGATACGCCTGGTTCGGCCAGTGCGCCATGTCGACGTCGCCCGTCGCGACCGTGGCCGCGCCGTCGGTATCCATGTCGATCCGATCGAGGTGGATGCGCGATCCGTCGATGACGAACTGCGCCTTCATGTTCGCCCACATCGGCGCGAAGTCCTGGATCCTGACGGTGCCGCCGTGAAACGTCGCGGTCCCGTGATACTTCGGCAGGTTCCCGATGTTGATGTCGAGGTCGCGGCAGATCACGCTCCACGGCGTCTCGTGATCCTCGAACGTGAACTGGCCGCGCGACGCGCGCAGGTACGTGAGCGTCGTCGTCACCCGCTTCGGGCCCGGCGGTTTGCCGTCGTCGTGGTTGAAGCGCGGGAAGTTGTGCCCGTTCTCCCATTTTTCGACGAGCATCTGCCAGTCGCTCATCTCGACCGCACTGATCACGATGTCGGGCGTCAGGCTGAACGCCGGCGCCCAGTCGAACGCGACCGCGATCCGGCGCGCGGTGAAGAACGGGCGATCGCCCGGGTGCACGCCGTCGATCGTGAGGTCCTCGACGACGACCCTGCCGGTGAGCAGGCGGATTTTCAGCGACCCGATGTGGAGCGGCCGCTCGATGTACTTCGACCCGGCGTCCTCGGCCCTGCGGCGGACGGAAGGGCCCAGATCCACGGTGACCGACGTCACGATGGCCGCCGCCAGCAGCGCCACGACGACCATGACGCAGAGGCTGGCGTAACGGAGGACCCGGTGGCGGCGAAGGCGCTTGAACACGTTCACTGAATGACGAGGAGCAGCGCGCCGGCGTCGACCGACATCCCTTCACGCACGTGGATCTCGGCGACGGTCCCGTCGCGGGTGGCGCGCAGCTCGTTCTCCATCTTCATCGCTTCGACCACGACGACCGGCTGGCGGGAGGTCACCGGATCACCCGCCTTGACCAGTACGCGCACGACCTTGCCCGGCATCGGCGCGGCCAGACGCTGCGGCCCCGAACCCGACCGGCCGCCCTCGTCCTTCCGGCTCCAGCGCCGGCGGCCATTGAGCGTGGCCGCAACCCGCGTGGCGCCGACGTGCACGTCGAGCTGCCCGCTGACCGGATCGGTCGCGATACTGACTTCGCTCGACCACGTCCGGTCGATTACAAGCGACAGCGTATGGGCGTCGATGCGCGCGGCGTCCACCTGTCGGGTGCGGCCATCCACGGAGACGACGAACCCGTCGCCCGAACGGGTGACCATCACCTGGAGCCGGCGGTCGCCGATTTCGACCTCGTATTGCACGTCAGCGCAGCCCTTCGGCGCGGGCCTGCGCCCGCCAGCGGCGCGCGCCGACGCTGCCGGGTCGCGCGTCCGGCGTCTGGGCGGCAAGCGCCGAGGGGGACATGACCGCTTCCAGCGCCGCCGCGATCGCGGCGACCTCCTCGAGCTCGGGCGTCGCCTCGACGAACGGCCGGCCGTTGCGTGCGTGCAGCACCTCGTCGAGGTACGTCGTATGGAAACGGCCGGCGCGGAACTCGGGCTGCGCGAGCAGCCACGTGAAGAACGGGACGGTGGTCTTGATGCCGGTGACGAGGTACTCGCCCAGCGCCCGCTGCATCCGGGCGATGGCGAGCGGGCGATCTTCGGCCCACGCGACGAGCTTCGAGATCATCGGATCGTAGAAGATCGGTACGTCGAGTCCGGCGGTCGCGCCGCTGTCGTCGCGGATCCCGGGGCCGGCCGGTACGCGGAGCTGCTGGATCCGCCCCGGCGACGGCAGGAAGTTGTTGTCGGGATCTTCGGCGTAGATGCGGCACTCGATCGCGTGACCGCTGGGCCGCAGCAGCCGTTCCGGATCCAGATCGAGGCGTTCGCCGCGCGCGAGGCGAATCTGCCAGCGCACGAGATCGACGCCGGTCACCATCTCCGTGATCGGATGCTCGACCTGCAGGCGCGTGTTCATCTCGAGGAAATAGAAGCGGCCGTCTTCGTCGAGGAGGAATTCGATCGTGCCGGCGTTCGTGTAGCCGACGGCTCTGGCCACGGCCGCGGCGGCCGACGTCATCGCTTCGCGCAGCGGCGGCGGGACGGCGAGCGAGGGCGTTTCCTCGACGACTTTCTGGTGACGGCGCTGAATCGAGCATTCGCGCTCGACGAACGGCAGCACGGTGCCGTGCACGTCGCCGAGGAGCTGGACTTCTATGTGGCGGGGCCGCGTCAGGCGGCGCTCGAGATAAACCGCGGCGTCGCCGAAGGCGGCGCCCGCCTCCGACCGCGCCGCGCGCAAGGCGCCGGCGAGATCGGCCGCGTCGGTGACCGTGCGCATGCCTTTCCCGCCGCCACCCGCGACGGCTTTCACGAGCAGCGGGTACCCAATCGCGGCGGCTGCCCTCGCGATGTCGGCGTCGGGCACGTCGACCGCGAACGGATCCGCGGTGCCGGGCACGACCGGCACGCCGGCGCGTAAGGCCGCCGCACGCGCCGCCGTCTTGCTCCCCATCGTGCCGATCGCGTCCGGGGTCGGCCCGATGAAGGTCAGGCCGGCGTCACGCACGGCGGCCGCGAAATCTTCGTTCTCCGCGAGAAAGCCGTAGCCGGGGTGCACGCCGTCGGCGCCCGAGCGCTTCGCGACGTCGATCAACGCGTCGATGCGCAGGTAGCTTTCGCGAGGTGCGCTCGGCCCGATGGCATATGCCTCGTCGGCGTAGCGCACGTGCAGCGCCGTCCGATCGCATTCGGAGTACACCGCGATCGGCGACACCCCCAGCTCCCGGCACGCGCGGATGATGCGCACGGCGATCTCGCCACGATTGGCGATCAGAATCTTTTTCAAGCCGACACAATTGTACTCGGTGGACGGACACGTTGGTCCGCCCCGCGCCGGGTCATCGGGGCCGACCCGCGCGTCAACCTGCGTTAACGCAGGAACGGCGTAGCCGCCGGCGGGCGACGCTGGTGGGTCGCCTGTTCGTAGGCGTAGGCGAGCCTGAGAAGCGTGCCCTCGCTCCACGGCCGGCCGAGCAATTGCAGCCCGGCCGGAAGCGTGCCGCCGCGCGTGTAGCCCATCGGGACCGTGATCGCGGGAAAGCCGGTGCTCGGCGAGAAGAGCTGGCTGTTGTCGCCCCCCGGCGTGTTGAGATCGCCGATGAGTCGGGGCGGGTTGCTCCAGGTGGGGTAGACGAGGGCCTCCAGCCCGGCGGCGTCCAGCAGCCGCAGCACGCCCGCCCGTAGCTTTTCGCGAAACTCGTCGCGCCTCAAACACCCCGGCGTCTCCCCCGGCACATCGTCCGCCGCCTGCGCGCTTTCGAGGCGCGTCTGGATCGACGGGTGAAAACGGCGCGAGGCGAGGATCTCCTCGAGCGAATGGATCGGCGCCTTGTCGCCGAGCCGCGCCAGGTAGCGGTTCAGGTCGTACTTGAACTGGTTGCAGCCGCCGCCTTGGCCGCGTCGCATCTCGTCGAGCCCGGCGACCTCAACCGGGTCGATGACCTCCGCGCCGAGGTGCCGCAGCTCGCCGAGCGCGCCGGCGAACACCGCGGCGACGTCGCGATCGAGCGTCGGGGTGTCGTATGCCTGATGCAGCACGCCGATGCGCGCGCCGCTCAGGCCATCGGGGCGCAGCGATGCCGCGTAGCTCACGGGAATGTGGCCGCGACCGGCGGCGGTCACCGGGTCGTCGGGATCGGGACCCGCGATCACCTGGAGCACCGCGGCGGTGTCGGCCACGGTGCGCGTCACCGCGCCGGCGATGTCGGCGCTGAGGTTGAGCGGCACCACTCCAGAGCGGCTGACGAGCCCCATCGTCGAGCGCAGGCCGACGAGCGCCTGATGCGCCGCCGGGCCGCGAATGGAATCGCCGGTGTCGCTGGCGAGCGCGAACGCTGCGAAGCCGGCCGCGGCGCCGGCGGCGGATCCGCCGCTCGATCCGGCCGTCACCCGGCTGGTGTCGTACGGGTTGCGCGTGTAGCCGGGCAGGATCGAGTTGACCGTTTCGACCGGGCTGAACGCGAACTCCGCCATGTTCGACTTCGCGATCATCACCGCACCGGCGTCGCGCAGCCGCTTCACGACGAACGCGTCGGCGCCCGTCATCATGCCTTTCAGCGACAACGATCCCGCCGTCGTCGGCATGTCGAACGTCTCGTAGTTGTCCTTCACGAGCACCGGCACGCAGTGCATCGGCCCCACGGGGCCCGACCGCCGGAAGCGGCGATCGAGATCGTCGGCCGCGTTCAGCGCGCCGGGATTGGTCATTACGATCGCGTTCAACGCCGCGCCCTGCTTGTCGTGCGCGTCGATCCGCGCGAGATAGCGCTCGACCAGCGAGCGGCAGGTCAGCGAGCCGTCGCGAACGGCGGACTGGATCTGCGCGATGGTGGTTTCTTCGAGGCGGAATGAGGGGGGCTGGGCCGATGGCTGTGCGACGGCAAGCGCGACAGCGGCGGTGACGGCGATACGCATGCCGTCAGTGTACGCAAACGGAGGAGACGGAGATCACGGAATTGCTCCGTGTGATCCCGTTTCCTCCGTACGCTCCGCTCCCTAGAACAGGAACTTGGCGGCGAACTGCACCTGGCGCGACGATCCGGAGTCGCCGGTGGCGAAGCGCGTGTTCGTAATCCGGCCGAAGGCCGTGCTGCCGACGAGCGCGATCCGGCCCGGCTGGCCGAGATTCGCCACGTTGAACACGTTGAACACCTCGGCGCGCAGCTGCACGCGGGAAGATCCGGACAGCTTGAGGTTCTTGATCAGCGAGAGGTCCGTGTCGCTGAAGCCAGGTCCGAGGATCGCGTTGCGCGGCAGGTTGCCGAAATGGGTCACGCCGGCCGCGTTCACCGGCAGCGCGAACACCGAGCTCGACGTGCAGGCGCCGACGCCGCCGTTCGCCACGCGCGGGTCACACACGCCGTTGGCAAACCACTGCGTTGCGTTACCGAGGATGGCGGGGTCGCCCACCAGATCCGGCCGCACCGTCCCGACGCCGGTGAAGTTGTTGATGTTGGTGAGGACGTTCAGGGGGTTGCCGGACTGCAATTGCAGGACGCCAGTCACCTGCCAGCCTTCGACGAGGCGGTTTCCGTGAAACGGCAGCTCGTACGTGCCGTTCAGGCTGAAGCGGTGCCGCGTGTCGAAGTCCGACGGCGCTTCGCTGCCGGCGATGTCGAAGCTGTCCTGGCTGACGATGCCTGCATCGTACGAGTTGGTGTCGGTCGATTTCGACCACGTGTAGGACGCGCTGAGCTGCAGCCCCTTCGACATCCGGCGGTTCGCCGTGATCCACAGCCCCTTGTAGTTCGACCAGCCGGCGCTCTCGACTTCGGTGATGTTGCCGAGCGTCGCGCCCGGCAGGATCGGGCTGGTCGCCGACAGCCTGGGGAACGGGCGTACGCCGTTGACGAACTGGTTGATGTTGATCGGGATGCGCAGGCGGTCGCCGTGCGAGCCGAAGTAGCCGACCATGAACCCGGTCGCGCCGAACTCCCGCTCGACGTTGACGTTCCACGTCTGCATGCGCCCCGGCTGGAAGTTCGGGTTCGTCGTCGCCGGCGCGAGGCCCGACGCCTGCGCGGTGGCGAGCGCGCTGTCGAGCCGGACGGCGCCGGCCACGTTCAGCGGCGTCGCCAGCGGTGGATTCGAGGATGAACCGGCGATGTACCCGGTGTTCGTCTGGTTCACCATCACGGCGTACGCGCCGCGGACGGCGAGCTTGCCGTCGGCCGTCGGATTCCAGATGACGCCGAGGCGCGGCTGGAAGTCGCTCCCGTTCTTGTGCGGCTGGTCGATGCCGGCGCCGAGCCGCACGAGCGCGTCCGCCGCCGCGTCGAACAGCACGAGCTTGTTGTTCGCCTCGGTGGGCGCGCCGATGTAGTCGTACCGCAGCCCGACGTCCAGCTTCACCCTCGAGCCGAGCGAAATGCTGTCCTGCACGAACGCGCCGACCGTGTTGATTTTCAGGTCCGCCGAGCGATCGCCGAGCGTGATGTTGAACGCATTGCCCAGCCCGGTTTGAAATGCCGCCACGGTCGCATACGTGAACGAGCCGGGATCGC
>JAYVYV010000078.1:0-5019 GCA_043783985.1 Acidobacteriota bacterium
GCACGGCCGCCTTGAACTGGCTGGTCGGGTAAACGGCGTCGACCAGCTTCCATTCGACCGCGCGCTTGCCTTTTACGCCTTCCACGAGCGTGCTGAAAAAGTCGGCGAGATCGCGCCGCACGTGCCGTTTGTCGACGACACGGGTAAGGCCGCCAGTGCCGGGGAGCACGCCGAGCAGTGGCGCCTCCGGCAGGCTGACCGCGGAGTTGCCATCGTCCACCAGGAGGATCTCGTCGCAGGCGAGGGCGAGCTCGTAGCCGCCGCCGGCGCAGATGCCGTTGAGCGCCGCGAGAAATTTCAGTCCCGAGTGCGCGCTCGCGTCCTCGATCGCCAGGCGCGTCTCGTTCGTGAACTTGCAGAAGTTCACCTTGGCGACGTGGGTCGAGCCGCGCAGCATCATGATGTTCGCCCCGGCGCAGAAAATCCGCTCCTTCAGCGACGACACGATGACGGTGCGGACCTCGGGGTGCTCGAAGCGCAGGCGCTGGATGGCGTCCGCCAGCTCGATGTCCACGCCGAGGTCGTAGGAATTGAGCTTCAGCTTGTAGTCCTGCGACAGGCCGGCGTCCTCGCGCACGTCCATCGAGAGCGTGGCGATCGGGCCGTCGAAGGTGAGCTTCCAGTGTTTGTAGCGGTCGGGGTGTGTGTCGAAAGTGATCATTGAAATTGAACGCTCGTTCAAATACTTTAGAGCTGTGGCGACGCGCGAGTCAACCCCTTCTCCCGGGCCGGATCCCAAGCCCGGCCGTGCCAAGCGGCGGAGGCGTCCGCGCAACGCCGACCCGCTGGCCTCCACCCGCGTCGACATCCTGAAGAGCGCGGCGAAAGCATTCCGCCGCCTCGGGTATCACGGCGCCACGGTCGAACAGATCGCCGCGGCGCTGCACATGAAGAAAGGCAACCTCTACTACTACTTCAAGAACAAGGAAGAGATCCTCTTCGCGTGCCACCAGTACTCCCTCGACCGGCTGACGCAGCTACTCGAGGAAATCGAGGAGAGCGGCGCGTCCGCCGACGTCCGGCTGCGGCGGCTGATTGACGCCTTCGTGCACACGATACTCGACGAGCTGCACGGCACGGCGCTGTTTCTGGATCTGGAGGCGCTGTCCCCCACGCACCTCAAGGCCGTCATCGCGCGCCGCGATGCGTTCGACACAGGCGTCCGCCGCGTGATCGAGGAAGGGATGGCCGCCGGCGTCTTTGCGCGCGGCGATCCGAAGCTCCTCGCCTTCGCGCTGTTCGGCGCGGTGAACTGGATCCCGCGGTGGTACAGTCCGGACGGTCCGGCAACCTCGCAGGCCATCGCGGATCTGTTCGCCGATTTCTTCATCGCGGGATTCCGCTCAGGAGGCTCGGCCCGATGACGGTCGTCGCGGTGTCATACGAGCCCGGCGTCCGATCCTGGCTGGATGTCTGACACCTTACACTCGCGCGCGCAGGCGGAAACGCTGGATCTTGCCGGTCGCGGTCTTCGGAAGCGCCTCGACGAACTCGACCCACCGCGGCCGCTTGTAGGCCGCGAGCCGCTCGCGCACGAACTGCTGCAGCTCGTTCGCCAGCTCGGGCGATCCCGCCGCGCCGGCGCGCAGCACGACGAACGCCTTCGGCTTCACGAGCCCGTCGCGATCCTCGTGCCCGACCACGCCGCATTCGAGGACGGCGTCGTGCGCGACCATTTCGTTCTCGACTTCGACCGGGCTGACCCACAGGCCGCCGACCTTCAGCATGTCGTCGCTGCGGCCCGCGTACCAGTAGAACCCGTCGATGTCCTGCGTGTACTTGTCGCCGGTCCGGATCCAGTGGCCTTCGATCGTGTTCTTGGTCTTCTCGTGCTGGTTCCAGTAGCCGGCGCAGACCGAGTCGCCGCGAATCCACAGGTTGCCGATGTCGCCGCGCTCGACCGCACACCGGTCGTCGTCGAGCAGCCGCGCCTCGTAGCCGTGGACGAGCTGCCCGCTCGACCCTGGACGAATCGCGTCCGGACGATTCGAGATGAACATGTGCAGCGTCTCCGTCGATCCGATGCCGTCGACGATGTCCACGCCGAATCGCGATTTGAAGCGATCGTACAGCGCGGCCGGCAGCGCTTCGCCTGCGGACACCGCGAGACGGATGGACGAGAGATCGAAATCCGGGCGGCCACGCGGGTCCGCCCCGACCGGTTCGTGCGCGAGCAGCATCCCGTAACTCGTCGGCACCGCGTAGAACAGCGTCGGCCGGTGCGCCTCGATGACCGCGTAGACATGCTGTGGCAGCGGCGGCCCGGGCCAGAGGATCGCCGTCGCGCCGACGGAGAACGGAAAGTACAGCGCGTTGCCAAGACCGTATGCGAAGAACAGCTTCGCCACGCTGAAACACCGATCGTCGGGGCCGATGCCCAGCACACCCTTGGCGAACAGCTCCGCGCACACGACCATGTCGTGCTGCAGGTGCACGCATCCCTTCGGCGCGCCCGTGCTGCCGGACGAGTACAGCCAGAACGCCGGCGCGTCCCGGCTCGTCGGCTCGGCCGCGAGCTCCCAGGAGCCCCGCGACTCGAACAGAGCGAACGATTCGAACGGCGTGACCGCGGAATAGCTGCCCTCTCCCTCGTCTCCGCCGACCACGATGATGTGGCGCAGGGAGCGGCGATCGGCATCGGGAATCTCCTCGACGCCAGGCAGCAGCTCCGCGCTGACGATCAGGACCGACGCGCGCGAGTCGCGGATCACATACTGGTAGTCGGCCGCTTTCCACAGGGTGTTGAGCGGCACCGGCACGGCGCCGATCTTGATCGCGCCGAAGAACGTGTAGACGAACTCCGGGCCGTCGAGCAGCAGCAGGAGCACACGATCCTCCGGCCTGACGCCGATCCGGAGCAGCGCGCTGCCGCAGCGGTTGACGTGGCGCTGCACTTCGTCGTACGTGATGCGCGCATGGCCGCATTCGATCGCGACGTGCCCGCCGCGGCCTGCGTCGACGTGGCGATCGACGAAGTGCGTCGCGGCGTTGAAGATCTCGGGCACGCCCAGCGATTCGGCGGTGACGGCGGTCACTTCAGTCCCTGGTCCTTGGCGCCGAGTCCTTGGTCCGTCTCTGGTCCGTCCGTTCGTCCGTGCTCCGCGGCGCCCAAGAGCGCGACGACCTCCCCGGGAAACGCCCGCGTCGCGAACGTCGTCGCGTCGACGCAGGCGACGCGATAGGATGCTTCGCAAATCAGACGGCCGGTCTCGCGCACGTGGACGTCGAACGCGAAGCCGATTCGCCGGTCGGTCATCGTGGCGATACCGACGCCCACGGCAATCTCGTCCCCGAGCCTGGCCGGAGATCTGAAGGCGGACTGCAGCGAGGTGCGCGGCATGAAGATGTTCAAGCGCCGGAGCAGCGCCGTGCGATCGCTACCGAGACGCCGGTAGAGGTCCTCCTCGGCATGCTCGAAATAGCGGAAGAACACGCCGAACCAGACGATGCCGGCCGGATCGGTGTCCGACCACATCACGCGGAGGTCGATGTGATGGAAGAGCGCCACGGCCCGATATAATACAGAGAAGTGCCCCGCGTTATTTCCCTTACCCCGGCCGCCGCGTCGCAGCCCCGCCAGCCCAAGCCGGACTGGCTGAAGGTGCGCGCGCCCGGCTCGCCGAGCTACACCCGCCTCAAAGGGTTGATGCGCGAGTTGAACCTGCACACGGTGTGCGAAGAGGCGCAGTGCCCCAACATCGGCGAGTGCTGGAACCACGGCACCGCGACGTTCATGATCCTCGGCGACGTCTGCACCCGCGCCTGCTCGTACTGCGCGGTGTCGCACGGCCGTCCCGGCGACGTCGACATCGCGGAGCCGGTCCGCGTCGCCGACGCGATCCGCACCCTCGACCTGAATTACGTGGTCATCACGTCGGTCGATCGCGACGACCTGAACGACGGCGGCGCCTCGATCTTCGCCGACACCATCCGCGAGACGCGGGCGCGCCTGCCGCAGTGCCGTATCGAGGTGCTGATCCCCGATTTCCAGGGCAACGAAGCGGCCCTGCACGCGGTGCTCGACGCGCGCCCAGACGTCCTCAACCACAACACCGAAACCGTGCCGCGGCTCTACCGCATGGCGCGCTCGGGCGGCCGCTACGCGCGGACGCTGGAGCTGCTCGATCGCGCGCGGCGCCACGCGCCGGACATCCCGACCAAGACCGGCGTGATGGTCGGCCTCGGCGAGGAACGCGGCGAGCTGATCGCGACGTTCCAGGATCTGCGCACCGCCGGCTGCGGCATCCTGACCATCGGCCAGTATCTGCGCCCGACCGCGGCCCACGCCCCGATGACGCGCTACTACCACCCCGACGAGTTCGCGGATCTCAAGTGCGCCGCGCTGGCGATGGGGTTCGTTCACGTCGAGTCCGGCCCGCTGGTCCGCAGCTCCTACCACGCGCACGAAACCGCCGACGCCTACGCCGCCGCCGCCGCGCGATAGCGCAACCCTCACCACGAAGGAGATCGCTTTTCCTTTTTCGTGAGTTTCGTGCCGTTTTTTTTATTTCGTGCCTGTCGTGGTTGATGTCCCTTTTGGGGTAGGCTATGGCGCTTCGACACTAGGAGACCACCCATGGCTCGAATTTCGATGACGGTCAACGGCAAGGTTCGCACGGGAACCGTTGACCCCCGCGTGCTGCTCGTGCACTTCCTCCGTGAACAGCTCCGCCTCACCGGCACCCACATCGGCTGCGACACGACGCAGTGCGGCTCCTGCACCGTCCTGGTCGACGGCCGGAGCGCGAAGTCCTGCACGCTGTTCGCGGTGCAGGCCGACGGCTCCACGATCACGACCATCGAGGGGCTGGCGCCGGATGGCGGACTGCACCCCCTGCAGGAAGGCTTCTGGGAAGAACACGGGCTGCAATGCGGCTACTGCACGCCCGGCATGATCATGGCGGCGGTGGGACTGCTGAAAGACAACCCGAAACCGTCGGAACGGGAGATCCGCGAGGGCATCTCCGGCAATTTCTGCCGCTGCACCGGCTACCAGCACATCGTCAACGCCATTCAACA
>JAYVYV010000079.1:0-5018 GCA_043783985.1 Acidobacteriota bacterium
CGACATCAACCGCCAGGCGCGCCAGCGCCAGGTCACCGTGTTCTGCAACCTGTTGCCGTCGGCGTCGCAGGCGGCGGTGCAGGCCGCCATGCTGGACGAATTCAACAAGCTCAATACCAGCGGCGAGTACCGCGGCGTGCTGGCCGGCCGTTCGCGCGAGCTCGGGCGCGCGGCGCAGAACTTCGTCACGGCGTTCCTGCTCTCGCTGGTCTTCATGTACCTCATTCTCGCGGCGCAGTTCGAATCATGGCTGCACCCCATCACGATTCTGCTCTCGCTGCCGCTGACCCTCCCCTTCGCGCTGTTGTCGATCATCATCTTCCGCCAGTCGCTGAACATCTTCTCGGCGCTCGGTCTGCTCGTGCTGTTCGGCGTCGTGAAGAAGAACTCGATTCTGCAGATCGACCACGCGAACCAGCTGAAGGAGACCGGGCTCTCGACGCACGACGCGATCGTCCAGGCGAGCCGCGACCGTCTGCGGCCGATTCTGATGACGACGTTCGCATTCGTGGCGGGTATGATCCCGCTCATCGTCTCGCGCGGGATCGGCTCGGGCACCAACCACGCGATCGGCTACGTCATCTTCGGGGGTCAGTCGCTCGCGCTGCTGCTGACGCTGCTGGTCACGCCGGTCGCCTACTCGCTCTTCGACGATGCGTCGAAGGTCCGGATTTTCGGCAGGCGCAGAGCCGAGGATCGAGGCCACGCGGTCCAGCCGACCGCAGCCGTCACCGGCGCGGCCATGGGGCGCACGACGCTCGTCGCGATCCTCGCCATCGGCCTCGCGGCCGGCGCGTCGGCGCAGCCTGGCTCCCCTGAGCGTCCGCGCGAAGGCGTCACGCCGGCGCAGACGCCCGCCACGCTCCGGCTCACCGTGGACGACGCGGTGAAGATGGCGCTCGATCACAACGTCGACCTGGCGGCCGACCGCCTCGATCCGCAGATCAGCGACACGCGGGTCGCGGCCGCGTCCGGCGTGTTCCGGCCGACCCTCACCACCGGCCTCAACTCCAACAGCCAGCTGCTGCCGCCGTCGAACTTCCTGACCCCGGTCGCGCAGAAGAACGACGTCGTCAGCTCGAACGCGGGGCTCAGCCAGAAGCTGCCCTGGTTCGGCACGACGTACAACCTGTCGTGGACGACGCTTCACACCAACAGCAACAGCATCCTGAACAGCTACAACCCGCTGCTCCAGTCGGGGCTCTCGGTGAACGTCTCGCAGCCGCTCGTTCGCGACCTGTTCATCGACGCCAACCGCCAGCAGATCGCGATCACCCGGACCAACCGCGACATCGCCGGCACGCGCCTGCGCGAAAGCCTCGTGCACACGACGGCCAACGTGAAGGCGGCGTACTGGGCCCTGGTGTCCGCCAGGGCCACCGTGGAGGCGCGGCGGTCGACGTTCGACCTCGCGCAGGAGCTCGTGCGCGTCAACAAGGCCAAGGTCGACGTCGGATCGTCGCCGCCGCTCGACCTCGTGTCGGCGCAGGCGGAAGTCGCCGCGAACCAGGAGCAGCTCATCATCGCCGAGACGTCGGTGAAGCAGGCCGAGGATCGCCTCCGCCTGCTCGTCTTCGACACCTCCAACCGCGAGAACTGGAACGTGCAGATCGAGGCGATCGATTCGCCGCCGATCACGACCGCGACGATCGACCTCGAGGCGGCGGTGACGCGCGCCCTGGCGGAGCGCGCGGACCTGCTGCGCGCGCGCAAGGACATCGAGAACAGCCGGACCGGCGTGACGTTCGCGAACAACCAGCGGCTGCCCGACGTGCGGGTGAACGCGAGCTATCAGGCCAGCGGCCTCGGCGGCACGCAGATTCTCCGCACCGGCGGATTCCCGGGCACCATCCTCGGGCCGGGCACCGTCACGCCGCTCGGCGATGTCATCGGCCAGCTGTTCGCGCACGACTACCCGACGTGGGGCGTGGGCGTCAGCGTGTCGTACCCCGTCGGTGGAAGCGTCGAGCAGGCGACCTACGCGCGATCGCAGCTGGAGCGTTCCCAATCCGAGCAGCGCCTGAAAGGCGCGGAGGCGCGCGCGATTCAGCAGGTGCGCGACGCCGCGTGGAAGATCGAGATGAATGCCAAGCGGATCGAGACAACGCGATCGGCGCGCGCGCTGGCCGAGCAGCGGCTGGACGCCGAACGCAAGCGGTTCGAGGTCGGCATGTCGACGAGCTTCCTGACGATCCAGGCGCAGCGCGATCTCGCCCAGGCCCGGACCAACGAGCTCGGCGCCGTCCTGGCCTACGACCTCTCGCTGGTCGACTTCGAGGCGCTCCAGGAGGCGGGCCCGGGCGGAGCCGGCGCCGGCGCGGCGGCCCCGACGCAGGCGACGGCGCCCCCGGCGCCCGGCCAGCCGGGCGCGTCCACGGGATCGTCCGGCCGGCAATGACACCCGAGGTCCGGGTCTGGCGGCTGCGAAAGCATCACACCTGGCTCGACGCGCGCCTCACTGCGTGCGTGGGCTCTGCGGACGTGGACCTGCAGTTCTTCTACGACGGCGCCCTTCTCCACGCGCGCCGGTGCCCCTCGCGTGAGGATGCGTTGAGCCATGCCGAGCGCCAGCTGCGCGAACTGCAGCGCGCCGGGTGGAACAGCCACTGGTGATTTGAGGATTTGAGGATTTGAGGATTTGAGGATTTCAGGATTTAGAATCGGAGTTCGATAGAATCGGCGGCGTGCCGGACACGCTCGCCTCCCGCTTCGTCCACACGGCGAAGCGCCGATGGTCGTCGTTCTGCATGGCCGACTCGACCGGCCGCGAACTGACGTTCGGGCGCGCGCTGGTGGGCAGCCTGCTGCTGGCGCGCGCGATACGCCGCCACGTGCCGGACGGCGGCTCCATCGGTCTCCTGCTCCCGGCGTCGGTCGGCGGCGCGCTCGCGAACATCGCGGCGTCCATCGCCGGGCGCGTGCCGGTCAACCTGAACTTCACCGCCGGCCGCGATGCGACGGCGGCGGCGATCGATCGCTGCGGCATCTCGACAGTCCTGACCTCGCGCGCGTTTCTCGCCAAGGCCGGCTTGCCGCACACGCCCGGCATGCTGTTTCTCGAGGACATCCTGAAGGAGACGAGCGCGCGGGCGAAGGCATCGACGCTGATCGCGGCGCGGCTGCTGCCGGCTTCGCTCGTCGAGCGGTGCTTCCTCGCACCGGCTGATCCCGAACGGCTTGCCACCGTCATCTTCTCCAGCGGCAGCACGGGCGTCCCGAAAGGCGTGATGCTCACCCATCGCAACGTCCTGGCGAACATCGACGGCGCGAACGCGCTGTTCCGCCTCACGTCGGACGATCTGGTGCTCGGCGTGCTCCCCTTCTTCCATTCCTTCGGCTACACCATCACCCTCTGGCTCCCGCTCGTCGTCGGGTTCGGCGCGGCGTATCACCCCAATCCGACGGACGCGAAAACGATCGGCGAGATGGCGGCCAAGTACGGTGCGACGCTGCTGATCAGCACGCCGACGTTCTGCGCCGCGTACGTCCGCAAATGCCAGCGCGAACAGTTCGCCACGATCCGGCTGGCGATTGTCGGAGCGGAGCGGCTGCGCGAGCCCATCGCCTTGGCGTTCAAGGAGAAGTTCGGCATCGATCTGATCGAAGGCTACGGATGCACGGAGATGGCGCCGGTGGTGGCCGTCAACGTCCCGGACGCCGCCGGCACCGGTGCGCGCGCCGGCACGGTCGGGCGGCCGCTGCCGGGGATCTCGGCGAAGGTCGTCGATCCGGAGACGGGCGAAGGCCCGCTCGTCGGCAAGGAAGGATTGCTGCTCGTCACCGGGCCGAACCAGATGCGCGGCTATCTCGGCGAGCCCGACCTCACGCGCGATGCGCAGCGGGACGGCTGGTACGTGACAGGCGACATCGCGACGGTCGACGAGGACGGCTTCATCCGCATCACGGACCGGCTCTCGCGTTTCAGCAAGATCGCGGGCGAGATGGTGCCGCACATGAAAGTCGAGGAGCAGCTCCAGGCGCTGCTGCGCGATCCGCACGTGTGCGTGGTGACCGCGGTGCCCGACGCCGCGAAGGGCGAGCGTCTCGTCGCGCTCTACACCGACCCGGACATGCCGGCGCACGAAGTTTGGGAACGTCTGTCCCGGTGCGAGCTGCCGAAGCTCTGGATCCCCAAGCGCGAGGACCTGCACATCGTGGAATCGATTCCGACGCTCGGGACCGGCAAAGTCGACTTGCGCGCGGTCCGGGAGGTCGCAGCCGACCGCTCGGCCTGAGGTCACGCCAAACGCCTCCGCGCGTGCGGACGCGTCCCCTCGGCTACGTGCGCGGCCGCCGGAGACGGTCTGGTTGAGGAAGGAACAGCAGCGCGATCGTAAAGGGGATCACCAGGAGCAAGGCGCCCAGGTCCAACAGCGATCTCATGCCAACAGGATATGCCCAAGACGCCGCCGACCCCTGTTCACTTCGGAACAGGTGGCTTAGGATGCGAGCCGCCACGCATGCGATCCGTGAAGCCGCAGATTCCGGAGCAGATTGAAGAGTACCGCGATCAACGCTGGTGCCGCGAAGGGACGCGGCAGGTCGAGACCGCCCTCGACGCCGAACGCTTCATCGAGCAGGTCGGTTTCGCCGCCTGCCTGACCGATTGCCGCCGGCCGGGACCATCGCTCTACGTCGCGGTCTGCGGACGCCGCGACGCCGTCATGCCGCGCAACGTGCAGAAAGATCCCGAAGCGTCGCTCGCCTGGGTGTTGAAGGACGAGATCATCGCGCGGGGCCAGGTCTACTACGCCAAGCTGGCGCGTGGGAACGCGGTGTTTCTCGCGCCGCGCATGATTCCCTATTTTCACGCCGTCTGGGGCGTGCGCCGATCGGACGAACAGCGGCGGCTGAGCAGGAAGGCGCAAGCGATCCTGCGGGTGCTTCGCAAGGAATGGGAGATCAGCACCGCGGACTTGCGGGAGGAATCCGGCGTGAAGAGCCGGCCGGCGTTCACCAAGGCGCTGGACGAACTGCAGGCCGCCATGATCGCCGTGCCCAGCCAGGTGTTCTATCAA
>JAYVYV010000080.1:0-5011 GCA_043783985.1 Acidobacteriota bacterium
CAGCGTCCGGAACTCTCGGGCGGTCCGCGCGCGCAACACCTCCGGCGTGCCGAGCGCGACGTCGCCTTGCAGATCGCGCATCGACAGCTCCCGAACGTCTTGGTCCAGCACCGTCGACGCCGCGTCCTGAATCGACATCCGCAGGCGCAGCCGCCCGGGCGGCGCGTCGAACACGACGCGAGCGGGCGTCGCGGCAGGCTCGTCGATCGCCGCCGGGCCGGTCGGGACGACGGGTCCTTCGAACAACACGGTGCCATCGACCGATCGCGCCTGGAACACGAGCTTCGACACGGTGTATCGCACACGGTCGCCGGGGACGTGCGCCGCCGGTTCCCAGACGAACGTCACGCGCGTCTTGCCGCCGTCGCCGCGCGACAGACCGAACCAGGGGCGAATCAGCGGGCTCGCATGGGGCGCCGGCTCAGGCGGGGCGATCACGTCCGGCTCGCTGCCCTTCGCGATCAGCGCGGTGCGCAGCGCTTCGTCCGGCGACGCCGTCCAGTAACCCTTGCGGGCGCGCACCACGGCGCCCGGCCGCTTCACGCGCGCCTCCAGCTCGCGAAACGCGCCGTCGTCGGGATGCGGGGTGCGGAACGAGAGCAGGTAGTAGGCGCTCGAGTCGGCGGTCACCCGGCCCAGGCCGGGTCCGGCGTCGGCGGCGATGGCTCCGCCGTCGGTTTCGTCCGCCAGCCGGCGAAGGCCCTCCCCCGTCGGCTCTCCGCCCGCCGCGTCGCGCGGATCGAACGGGTACACCGACACGTTGGAGCGGTTCGCCGAGCGGATGATCGTGTCGATTGTGGGCAGGTACTCCTGTCCACGCCGCCGGTCGACACGTCCCACGCTCCCGGTCGCGACAATGAGCGTTTTCCGGCGGTCTGTCAGGCTCCCCAGGTGCACCGCGAGCGCGTTGATCGCCGAGAGCGCCACCTGATCGCGCGCCGCGTCGATGCCCGCCGGCGTGCCGGCGATGTAGTCGCGCTCGTACGCGTTTCGCGGCTCGTAATCGCCTTTGCGCCCCTCGAAGCTTGCGATCGCGCGCCGCACCGACTCGCGATCCCGCGTCAGCCGGATCGCCAGCAGCGAATCGAGCGGCTTCATGACGACGAGGAGGTCGCGCGGCGAGACGTCGCGGTCGACGAACCGGGTCAGCGTGTCGCGTACGCGCGCGGTCTCGGCGCCGCCGGCGACGTGGTACTCGTCGAGAAAGATCGCGAACAGCCGCGCCTCGTCCTGACCGGCGGCCTGCCGCTCGTCGGCCGCGGACTGAATGCGCCCCGGCGGCTCGGCCTGCGATCCGGCGACGACCCGGACGAGACGCACCGATTCGATCGGCAGCAGCGCGCTGCCCTCGCGCAGCTCGAAGTCGGACGGCGTCAGATCGGTGAGGAGGCGGCCCCGCGCATCGGTGATGGTGACGTCCACGGTGACAAGACGCCCCATTGCGGATTGCGGATTGCGGATTGTGGATTGTGCGGACGAGATTTCGGATTGCGCGGGCGGGATTGCGGATCGCGCGATGATTGTGGCTTCACCGAGGCCGGCGGCGATCAGCAGTCCCGCAACCGCGAGGCGCATGGGCGTCAGCCGGTGACGCGGAAGCCGACCAGCTCCGCCGCGTCGCCGCTCTGGTCGCCGGCCTTGATCTCCAGGACGTACTCGCCGGGCGGCAACGCGGCGAGCGGAAGATCGATCTGCTGCTCGCCGTTACCGGGCGCCGGCTCCGCCTTCAGCTCGTTCATCGCGGCGCCGGCGCGGTTGAGCAGGTGCACGCGCAGCGTCGGCGTCGTGCCGCCCGGGCCGTACGTCGGCACGCGAACCAGCAGGTGCTCGATCCGGCTGAACTCGCGGCCGGCGATCGGGACGGCGTCGCCGTCTGTTCGCAGCTGCTGGAACTCGCGCGCGGTGCGGGCGCGCAGCACGGCTGGCGTGCCGAGCGTCGCCTGCGCCGACGTCAGATCGGGCACGCTGATCTCGCGCATCTCGCTGTCGAGCACCTGCGACGCGGCGCCTTCCACCGACATGCGGAGCTGAATCCTCCCCGGCTTGACGTCGAAGGTGACGCGAGACGGCCCGCGGCTCGCGGCGACGGCACCGGCGGCCGCCCCCGGGGCGATCGCGGCGGAGCCGGACGCGGGCGCCACGTCGGGCACCTTGCCGCGGAACGACGGCGAGCCGTCGGGCGCGATCGCCATCAGCGACACGCGCGCCGGCTCCTCACGCGGTCGGTCGCCGGGCGCCTTGGGCAGCGGCTCCCAGACGAACGTGACGCGCGTCTTGCCGTTCTCGCCCCGCGACATGCCGATCCACGAGCGCACCACGCTGGCGCGCGACGGCCGGATGACCGCGTTGGCGATCGCGACCTCCACCGGCTTGGGCACCGGCGGCTTGGCCGGCGCCGTCGCGCGCGCGACCTCCTCGCGGTTGAGCGCCCAGTAGCCGCGTCGCGCGCGGACCTGGAGCCCGGGACGCTTCACGCGCACCTTGATCTCGTGGAACTTGCCGTCGGTGGGCGCCTGCGCGGAGTTGTAGCCGATCAGGTAATACGCGCTCGAGTCGCGCGTGATCTGCTTCATGCCGACGGCGATGTCGTTGCGGTTCACGATCGCGCGGCCGTCGGTGTTCTCCGCCAGCTCGCGCAACGTGTCCAGCGTCGAGCTGAGATACTTCGCGTCGGTCTGGAAGCCGATGCCCTCGTTGATGTCGAACTCGAAGCCGGGCAGGCCGCGCGGATCGACCGCGTAGATCGCGACGTTGTTGCGGTTGGCGGTGTCGTAGATTTCCCGCAGGTCGGACTCCATGTCGAGGCCGGCCGACCAGGCCGCGCGATCCTCGTTGATGTCGTTCTGGCCGGCAAACGGGTTCCCGGCGGCGGGATTGCCGAGGCCCGGCTGCTGCGCGTCGCGGTTGCGCATCTGCGGCGGGATGATGTTGGTGTAGCCCTCGCTGACGAGAATCAGCGACTTGCGTCCTTCCTTCAGCGAGCCCATGTGCACGATGAGCGCCTTGAGCGCCGACAGCGAGACCTGGTTCCTGACCTTCTCCACGATCTCGGTCGGGTAGTGCGCGTAGTTCTGCTCGAACTCGTTCTTCGGGTCGTACTCGAATTTGCGCCCGAGAAACTGGTTCAGCCCGCGCGCGACCGCCGAGTGGTTGCGCGTCATGCGCACCGACGCCGTCGCCTCGAGCGGATACATCAGGCCGACCATGTCCGACGGCCCCATCTGCGTCTGGATGAACTGCATCAGCTGCCCGCGCACCGCCATGCTGGCCCCGCGGCGCACGTGATAGTCGTCGAGAAAGATCGCGAACAGGCGGACGTCGTCGCGCGCCGCCTCGGACTCCTCGTCGAAGTCGTTGCGGATTTCCTTCGGCGGCTCCTTGATCGAGTCGGCGGCGCCGCCGTCGAGCTTCACGAGCTTGAACGTGTCGATTTTCTGGGGCTTGCCGTCTTCCGAGACGTCGAAATCCGACGCCTGCAGATCCGCGACCGCGTTGCCGTTCTTGTCCGAGATGATGACGTCGACGCGGACGTAGTTGATGCCGGCGCGGAAGACGGGCGGCTGCGCGGCCGGATCCGCGGGGGGCGTCTGCGCCGGCGCCTGAGGCGCTGGTTTCGCCGGCGGTTGCTGGGCGACGCCGCTGGTCCCCAGGGCAAGGAGCAGCGCGGCTGCCGCCGTCAGCGTCCGGGTGGGCCTGGCCATGACTCTATCTTAGACGCTTTGCCACGCCGGAATGGCGGCCGATGTAACATTTCGACGTGACCACGCAGCACGCCGAACCGATCCGGAGCGCCCTGACCCGCCTGGCCGAGGACGAGGCGCTCCTGCGCGACAGCGTGTACGAGTTCGCCGACAAGGAAGTCCGCCCGCTGGTCCGCGAGATGGACGAGCACGCGAAGTTCACGCCGGCGCTGATCGAGAAACTGTTCGCTCTTGGCGTCATGGGCATCGAGATTCCCGAGCGCTACGGCGGGGGCGACGCCAGCTTCTTCCACTCCGTCCTCGCCGTCGAAGCCTTGTCGCGCGTGGATCCGTCGGTCGGCGTGATGGTCGATGTGCAGAACACGCTGGTCGTCAACGCGCTGCTGCGATGGGGCCACGACGACATCAAGACGCGCTTCCTGCCGAAGATGGCGGCGAGCCTGATCGGGGCCTACGCGCTCTCGGAAGCCGGCTCGGGCAGCGACGCGTTCGCGCTGACCACGCGTGCGGCCGAGCGCGGCGGCGAGTGGGTGCTGACCGGCCGCAAGCTGTGGATCACCAACGGCAACGAGGCGGGACTCTTCATCGTCTTCGCGAACGTGAACCCCGACGCGGGCTACCGCGGGATCACGGCGTTCCTGGTCGAGCGCGGCTTCCCGGGCTTCTCGGTCGGCAAGAAGGAAGACAAGCTCGGCATCCGGGCGAGCAGCACGTGCGAGCTGCTGTTCGAGGAATGCCGGGTGCCGAAGGCGAACGTCCTGGGCGAAGTCGGGAAAGGCTACAAGGTCGCGATCGAAACGCTGAACGAAGGGCGCATCGGCATCGGCGCGCAGATGATCGGCCTCGCGCAGGGCGCGCTGGACCACACGATCGCGTACACGCGCGAACGCAGGCAGTTCGGCAAGACGATCGGCGAGTTCCAGGCCGTGCAGCACCAGATCGCCCGCGCGGCGACGGACCTCGAGGCGGCCCGCCTGCTCGTCTACAACGCCGCGCGGCTGCGCGACGCGAAGCAGCCGTTCCTCACCGAGGCGGCGATGTGCAAGATTTTCTCGTCGGAGGTCGCCGAGCGCACCGCATCGCTCGCGGTGAATCTGTTCGGGGGGAACGGCTTCGTGAAAGACTACCCGGTCGAGAAGCTGTATCGCGACGCCAAGATCGGTCAGATCTACGAAGGCACGTCGAACCTGCAGCTGCAGACGATCGCCAAGAACATCATGGGGTGACGCGATGGCTACGACGGCTCCCGGCATCGGCGAGGCCTACCTGAAGGATGTGATTCGTCAGCTGCGGATGTACAAGGGGAACGC
>JAYVYV010000081.1:0-13850 GCA_043783985.1 Acidobacteriota bacterium
GTGGGCGTGCAGCACGATGGCGCACGACAGGAGCGCGGTGAGCAGATCGCCAGCCCACGGCACCAGGCCGAGGATCGGATCCCAGCCGACGCGGATCGACGTGCCCGGCACGCGAAACGCCTCGTCGAGCCACCACTGCATCGACCGCAGCGCATCCATACGGCGGTCGAGATCCGGTTTCATCGGCCATTCAACACACAGGACACGAAGGACACCAGGCGGATCGTATCCTCGGTGTCCTTGGTGTCCTCTGTGTCGGGTCAGCGCCTCAAAAACCCCAGCGCAGCAGCACCGCCCCCACCGTGAACCCCGCCCCGACCGACGCCAGCAGCACGAGCTGCCCCTTCTTCAACCGGCCCGAGATGACCGCGTCGTTGAGTGCAAGCGGAATCGTCGCCGCCGTGGTGTTGCCGAACCGCTCGATGTTGATGATCACCTTGCTCGGATCGACGCCGAGCTTCTCGGTCGCCGCCTGGATGATCCGGCGGTTGGCCTGGTGCGACACAAACAGGTCGATGTCGGCGGCCGTCAGGCCGTTGCGCTCCATCAGGCGCCGCGCGATCTCCTCGGTTTTGCGCACCGCGAACTTGAACACCGTCTGCCCGTCCTGCTTCACGTAGTGCAGACGCTGGTCGACCGTCTCGTGCGACGCCGGCCTCAGGCTGCCGCCCGCGGGCATGCAGAGCGCGCCGCCGCCGCCGCCGTCGACTTCATGCTCGAAATCGAGGATCTGCGGCCCGCCCGCCTGCGCCGCCGACACCACCACCGCGCCCGCGCCGTCACCGAAGATGACGCACGTCGCGCGGTCCTGGTAGTCGATGATGCTCGACATCACGTCGGCGCCGACGACGAGGACATGCTCGTGCGCGCCGCTCGCCACGAACTGGCTCGCCGTCGTCAGCGAATAGGTGAACGCCGAGCAGGCCGCGCTCAGGTCGAAGCCCCACGCGTTGCGCGCGCCGATCTTCTGCTGGATCAGGCAGGCGGTGCTCGGGAACATCATGTCCGGCGTCACCGTGCCGACGATGATCAGGCCGATGTCGGCCGGCGTCAGCCCCGCGTTCGCAATCGCCCGGATCGCGGCCTCCTTCCCGAGGTCGGACGTCGCGACACCCGGATCCACGATGTGCCGCTCGCGGATGCCGGTCCGCTGCAGAATCCATTCGTCGGTGGTGTCGACTATTTTTTCGAGATCGGCGTTGGTCAACAGGCGCGGCGGCACGTAGGTCGCCAGCGATGCGATCGTCGTCGGCCGCCCGCCGATGCGTGGGGCCTTGCGCTCGGTCACCACAGTCGTGAGTCCCTTCGTTGTTCGGCGGGCACGGGCAGGCCGAAATAGCCGTACGCGAGCGGCGTCGCCACCCGTCCGCGCGGCGTGCGATCCAGGAAGCCGGCCTGAATCAGGAACGGCTCGTAGATGTCTTCGATGGCGTCCTTCTCTTCGCTGATCGCGGCGGCGATCGTGTTGAGGCCGACCGGTCCGCCGCCGAACTTGTCGATGATCGTCCGGAGCAGCTTGCGGTCGACTTCGTCGAACCCGTTCTCGTCCACCTGCAGCAGCTTCAGACCGGCGTGCGCGACCTCCAGCGTGATCGTGCCGGCCGCGCGGACCTGCGCGTAGTCGCGCACCCTGCGCAGCAGCCGGTTGACGATGCGCGGCGTTCCGCGGGCGCGCCGGGCGATCTCCACGGCTGCCGGGTCGTCGATCGGCACGCTGAGAATCTTCGCCGACCGCCGGACAATCTCTTCCAGATCCTTCGGCGCGTAGAACTCGAGCCGGTGCGTGATGCCGAAGCGCGATCGCAGGGGCGAGGTCAGCAGCCCGGTGCGGGTGGTCGCGCCAATCAGCGTGAACCGCTCGATGGGGATCTTCACCGTGCGCGCACTCGGCCCCTGGCCGATGACGATGTCGACCTCGTAGTCTTCGAGGGCCGGATAGAGGATCTCCTCGACCGCCGGCGACATGCGGTGAATCTCGTCGATGAACAGCACTTCGTTCTTCTTGAGATTCGTCACGATCCCGACCAGGTCGCCCGGCTTCTCGATCGCCGGGCCGGACGTCGCGCGCACCGGCACGCCCATCTCGTTGCCGATCACGTAGGCGAGCGTGGTCTTGCCGAGCCCCGGCGGTCCGTGTAGCAGCACGTGGTCGAGCGGTTCGCTTCGCTGTTTCGCGGCGGCGATCGCCACCTGCAGGTTCTCGCGGATGCGATCCTGGCCGATGTACTCGTCGAGCAGACGCGGGCGCAACCCCGCTTCGTACTGCGCGTCTTCGTCCACGCGCACCGCGGTCACGAGGCGGTCGTCGGTCACTTGGCCACTTCCCGTAACGCCTGCTTCAACGCGCGCTCGAAGCTGGCGTCGGACGACGATCCGACGCTCGTGATGGCAGCTTCGGCGGCTTTCTCGGCGAGAGGCCGATGATACCCCAGGTTCACGAGCGCCGAGACGACGTCGTCGCGCAGGACCGGCGACTCCGAAGCGGGGACGCCGGCCGCCGCGGCCGCCACCTGCGCGCGCGGCAGCCGATCCTTCAGCTCGAGCACGATGCGCTCCGACGTCTTCTTGCCGACGCCCGGGATCGCGGTGAGCCGGGCGAGATCGCCGCGCTCGATCGCGCGGATGAACTCCTGGGGCTCGATGCCGGAGAGCACCGCGAGCGCCACCTTCGGACCGATGCCGCTGACGCCGATGAGCCGCTCGAACAGCTCGATTTCCAGCAGCGTCGCGAAGCCGTAGAGCACGAACGCATCCTCGCGTACATGCGTGTGGATGCGCAGTGCGATGGCGGCGCCCGGTTCGCCGAGGCCGTAGAACGTCGACAGCGGCACGAACACGTCGTACCCCACGCCGTTCACGTCGATGACGATGCGGTTGGGATGTTTGTCGAGGATGCTGCCGCGAAGGTGCGCGATCACGATCCGGCGGGCTTGCCCCGCCGCGGCGACACGATCGCGGCGTCGGGCGTACCGCGCCCCGGCGCCACGGGCGCTGCGGAGGGGCGATAGGCTCGCCAGCTGGTCGCTCTGCTGCGCGCCGGCTGGACGGCGCCGACGCGCACGGACGGCGGCTGCGCGTGCACGTGGCAGATGGCGACCGCGAGCGCGTCGGCCGCGTCGTGCGGCGAGGGCACCTCCGTGAGTCCCAGCAGCAGCTTGATCATCTGCTGCACCTGCGGCTTGTCCGCGCGCCCGTAGCCGACCACCGCGCGTTTGATCTCCGCGGGCGTGTATTCGAACACCGGGACGCCGAACTCGACGGCCGCCAGCATGGCCACGCCTCGCGCGTGCCCGAGCTTCAGCGCGCTACGGGCGTTGACGGAGAAGAACACATTTTCAATCGCCACGCAGGACGGCCGGCACTCGGCGAGGAGGATCGTCAGCTGGCTGTGGATGCGATGGAGCTTCTCGGGAAACGAGGCGAGCGCCGGAGAGCTGATGGCGCCGCAGACCACAATCCGATGGCGCGATCCGTCGGTCTCCACGCAGCCGTACCCGGTGCGCTCGGAACCGGGGTCGATGCCGAACACTCTCACGCGAGCGAGGCCTCGATCTCCTGCTCGGAAATGTCGAAGTTCGACCAGACGTGCTGCACGTCGTCGAGGTCGTCGAGCGCTTCCATGAGCTTCAGCATCTGCTGGGCGACCTTGCCCTCCAGCTTCACGTAGTTCTGCGGAATCATCGAGACCTGCGCGGTCGCGGGCTCGACACCGAGCTCTTTCACGGCGTCGCGGACCGCCTGGAACACGTCGGGCGCGCTCAGCACTTCCCAGTTGTCGTCGTCGTCCTGCATGTCGTCGGCGCCGGCCTCGAGCACCGCGCCGAGCAGCTTCTCCTCGTCGGCCTTCGACTTCTCGATGACGATGTAGCCCTTCTTGCTGAACATCCAGGCGACCGCGTTGGTGGACGCGAGGTTGCCGCCGTGCTTCTCGAGCATGTGGCGCAGCTCGCCGACGGTGCGGTTCTTGTTGTCGGTGAGCACGTCGATGATGACCGCCGCGCCGCCCGGCCCGTAGGCTTCGTACTGCGCCTCTTCGTACGACACGCCGGGCTCCTCGCCGGTGCCCTTGCGAATCGCGCGCTTGATGTTGTCGGCCGGCATGTTCGCCGCCTTCGCGTCGGCGATGACGGAGCGCAGCCGCGGGTTCATGTCGGGATCGCCGCCGCCGTTGCGGGCCGCGATGGTCAGTTCCTTGATGAGCCGCGTGAAAATCTTGCCGCGCTTGGCGTCGAGCGCGCCCTTCTTGTGCTTGATCGAGGCCCACTTTGAATGGCCGGACATGTCAAAACTCCACGGAAAAAGATGAAAACCGGTGCGAAATGTTACCTCTTTTTCGCCATGATGATCCAGACATCGGCGCGGTCGTCCCAGGGGCGTCCCCGGTAGTCGCCGAGCACGGCCTCGACGCGAAACCCGGCGCGTTCGAGCTGCCCGGTCATCCGGCGGACCGAAAGCGTGCGGAACGTCAGGTCGAAGCGGTGCTCGCGCACCACGCCGCCCCGCCGTTCTACATATTTCTGTTCGAAGGTCGTGAGGTGCCGCTTCCGATCCTGGCGGACCGATTCGATGAGCGTGAGCTGCGCGGCGCCGGCGCGCCCGCGCAGCTGCACGCGGTTCTCGTACTCGCGCCATTTCGGCACGTCGGGCACCAGATCGATCCCGAACGTACCGCCCCGCGCGACGACGCGGGCGACCGAGGCCAGGGTGGCGGTGAGATCGCGGGGCCGGATCAGCGACTGCAGAATCCCGTAGGGCGCCAGGACCATCGGGAACGTCTCGGCCTCGAACGGCAGCGAACGGATGTCGCCGCGGACGAGACGGAGAGATTTGAGGATTTGAGGATTTGAGGATCTGAGGATCTTGTGACGGGCGCGATCGAGCATCGGCGCCGATCGATCGATGCCGACCAGATCGACGCCGGCGCGCGCCAGCGGGCGCGAGACGCGGCCGGTGCCGCATCCCAGCTCCAGCACGGGACCGCCGGCCGAGGCGGCGACGCGACGCCAGAACGGCACGTCGCGGCGTCCCAGCGTCTGCGCGTTTTCCCAGTCGTAGAACGGCGCGTACTCGTCCCACCCTTGCCAGCCTTCGCGTTTCACTGGCGCGTATTATAGGGGCCATGAGCGACCTCGAGCGCTGGCGCGACGAGTTTCCGATTCGCGCGCGGTCCATGTCCATGATCGGCAACGCGCTCGGCGCGATGCAGCGGCAGACCGCGCGCCATCTCGCCGAGTACGGCGAGACCGGGGGGCCCACGGTGTCCGCGCCTGGGAAGAGCGCCGGTGGGAGATGCCGACCGAGGTCGGCAACAAGATGGCCCGCATCATCGGCGCGCCGCACGGCACGGTGAGCATGCACGAGAACGTCAATGTCACGACCGCGCACGCGCACGATCTGATCATCGCCGCCATCGCGCTGTCGCTCGACTATCGCGTCGCCACACGCGACAAGCGCGGCTTCCCGAAGATCCCCGTCCTCGACGTCGTTTACTGGTAGGAATCGAGCTGGCGGCGGATGTAGGCCAGCTTGTCCGGATTGCGCATGATCCGCAGCGCGCGGATCGCGCCGTCGTCCACCGTCGGCGCGTAGATCGCCTGGATCACCCCGGACACGCGCATCACGATCGCCGGCTCGCCGTTCACGCCGACGACGTCGAACGTCACCGAGTCGAGCGCGATGCCCGAGGTGGAGGCGGTCCGACGGATGCCCAGCAACAGCGTCACCACCTTCTCACGTCCGAACACGGGCCGGCGCGCCGCCAGGACCTTTCCGCCGCCGTCGCTCCAGAAGCCGACGTCGGCGGCGAGCACCGCGGTCAGTGCCTCTTCGCTGCCGTCGCGGAAGGCGCGGACGAACCGGTCGATGAGCGGACGTTTCTCGTCCACGGTGGAGAGGAACCTCGGCTTGCGCTCGGCAAGACGCCCTTTCGCGCGGTGGAACAGCTGGCGGCAGTTGGCGGGGGTGGTCTCCAGCATCCCGCCGATCTCGTCGTATTCGTAGTCGAACACCTCGCGCAGGAGAAACACCGCGCGCTCCTCGGGCGACAGCGTTTCGAGCAGCACCATGAACGCGAGCGTGACCGATTCGGCGAGCGCCAGCGATTCGTCGGGCTGGCGGCGCTCGTCGGTCGCGACCGGCTCGGGCAGCCAGGTGCCGACGTATGCCTCGCGCGTCGCGCTGGCCGATTTCAGGCGATCGAGGCAGAGCCGCGTCACGATCGTCGTGAGATACGCCCGGGCGGATCGCAGGTCGGAGGGCCGCGCCGACGAGAAGCGGAGCCACGCATCCTGGAGCACGTCGTCGGCGTCGGTGGCGCTGCCGAGCATCCGGTACGCGACGGCGAACAACGCCGGCCGGTTGGCCTGGAAGAGATCGATCTCGGTCATGGTCAGGCCGCGTGCCGCGGCGTGAGCCGCAGTCCCTGCTGAATCGTCGGAAACGACGGTTGCCAGCCGAGTTCGGCGCGCGCCTTCGCGTTTGACAGCGGCAGCCGCAATTCGATCATGCGCGCCAGGTACGGGGCGACGAGGCGCGGCAGCCACGAGGGGACGACGAACGGGGTCGGCGCGCCCGCGGCGGCCGCGACCGCGCGCGCGATCTCGCTGAAGCTGACCGGCTCGTCGTCGACGATGTCGTAGGTGCTGCCCGCTGGTGCGCGATCGAGCGCCGCCACCGTCGCGCTCGCCGCATCGTCGACGTGGATATACGGCAGCAGGCTGCGATCCCCCCGGATGGCCGGCAGGAGCCGGCGCTTCGCCATCGCGATCATTTCGACGGTCGACGCGGCGTCGGGCCCGTAAAAGAGTCCGTAGCGCAGCACGATGCCTTCGATGGTGCCCTCGCGGCTCGCGTCAAGGATCTGCGATTCCATCGCCCGTACGGCATCGGCCGCGGCCTTCGCCTCGGGCACGCGGGATGTTGAACTGCCCAGCAGGGCAAAGGATCCGCCGACGATGCGCGTCGCCCCCGCGGCGATGGCGGCGTCGATCAGGTTGCGCGTCCCCTCGACGCGCAACCTGTTCGTGGCGACGAGGTCGCGGGCGCTCCGGGGTCCGCCCTTCGGGAGCGCCGTCAGCTGATGGACGACGTGGGTGGGATGGGCGGCGACCATGGCGCGCCGCAGCGCCCCCGCGTCGAGCGCGTCGGCAACAGTCGGCGTGGCGCCCAAATTCCGTAACATCGACGTCTTGTCGCCCGATCGCGTCGATGCGGTCACCTGATGTCCGGCGCAGACGAGCGCGCGCACGAGCGGCACACCGATCGCGCCGGTTCCCCCCGCGACGAAAACGTTCATGATGTCCTCTGCTGACCATGCGTGTCCGCTCGGTGTCGGAGTTCCGCTCGGTGTCGGAGTTCTAACTCCGACACTAAACTCCGACACCTACCGACACTAAACTCCGACACCTGTTCGCGCCGCGACCCAGACGCCAACTGCCGCGCCCGCTGCCTCGCAGACGACCAGGAGTGCGGCGGTCACGCCAAACAGCGTGCGCCATTGGGCCACGACGTGCGCCACGTGATCTGGTCCGTCGATGATGAAGTGGTTGATGAGGCCGAAGACGAGCGCGCCGCTCATGGACGCCGCCACGATCAACGCGCCGGCACGAGGCCGCCAGCGCGTGACAGCCAGTCCGGCCAGCGGTCCCGCCAGGATGACGATGTACACGAAGAGCGCCCCTGCGAGCGGCAGCGGCACCTGCGCGCCGGTGTGCGCGCGACCGTGCGCAATGTTGAGCGCCAGGTGAACCAGAACCACCGCAGCGAGGGCCTGTCCTTTCGCCATAGCAGTAAGACGAGCCAGCCTCCGGGGTTGTGACAGCTAGTCCGAGACGGCGAGCTCCCCAGGAACAATCGGCCGGGTGCGCGGCAGCCGGCCGAGCCGGGCGAGATTGCCGACAAAGGCGAGGATCGCGAGAAACACCACGAGCTTGAACGTGTCGCCCGCAGTGGTCCGTGGCACGATCTTCCAGAGCAGCCACAGCGCCGGCTGGGCCCAGCACACGGCCCAGACCGATCCGTAGAAGTACCGCCGCTCGTGCCCTTCACCCTTGGTGGACGCTTTCACGCGCGGGAGTCGCCCCAGCGCGCCCAGCAGCCACATCGTCCCGGCGGTCGGGAAGTATGCGTACCAGTAGATCTGCTTCAGGTACCAATGCCCCGTCGCGATCGCGACGACGAGCCCGCTGATGTTCAGGAGGGCGAAGGCGACGACCTCGCTCCACGCAAACGTGTAGCAGACGCGCCGGTACAGCGGGTTCGGCCGATCCTCCGTGAAGCGGATGATGTAGGGCTTCGGCTCGACTCCCGGCAGCGCGCCGCGCAGACCGGCGATACCGGTACCGACCAGCACCGCGCCCAGCCACAGCGCCATGCGCGCGTCGAACCCCCGCTCGAACAGATCGAAGGTGAGCGGCCCGGGCGCGATGAAGAACACGAAGATCCAGATCGGCCAGTGGTTGAACCGGTAATAGAGCTTGTTGTATTCGCGGATCTTGCGTTGCGATGCGTATTCGACAGGGATAACGTTCACGGTTTCTTGGTGCGCGTTTTGCGGCGCCTCGACGCCGTCGTTTTGGTTCGGGACGTCGGAGGCCGGCTGACCTTCGACCGCCGAGTATAACCCGGGGCCGGGATCTGCGGCGTGGCGCCCCACATGCCCCGACGAAACGCCTGAGCCTCTGTCTCCGCCCTCTGGAACTCCTGCAGGCGCGTGAGGGGCAACCGTGCCGATACCCGCGCGAGCCCTTCACGGACGAGCGTCGCGTTCACGCACTGGCCGTCTTCGGTGAGCACGTACGCCAGGTGACGGCTGTAGACGTCGAGTGCGGCGCCTTCCTGTTCGAGGCGAACCCACCGGTGCTCAATCAGCCGCGTCAGACGCTCGCGCGCCTCGCGGCCGAACGGCGCCGACGTGTCGTAGCCGCGGCCGATTTCAGGCGCGTCGATACCCAGCAGCCGCACGCGACCGACAGCGGCGACGTCGATCGTGTCGCCGTCGATGACCGACCGGACCAGCACCGGATCGGACCGCGTGACACGCGCGGCGAAAGACGACGTTTGAACGGCTGCAACAGCCGCTGCGGCCACAGCGATCAGAATATGCATTCGCGACTCCAGTTGGCGCGGAATTGCGCGGAACGCGATTGCGCACTGCAAAAGACCTTCCGCCCTCGGTGTCGGAGTTCGGTGTCGGAGTTCAGTGTCGGAGTTCAGTGTCGGAGTTCAGTGTCGGAGTTCGGTGTCGGAGTTCGGTGTCGGAGTTCGGTGTCGGAGTTCCACCGACCGCCCCGTTTTTATCCCCCAGGCGGCGGTGCCTCAAGTGGCGAACGTCTGGAGCGACCACATCCGCCCGCGCGGGCTCGGGCGCATCGCCGTCGCGCCGGTGGTGTCGTGCTCGATCGCGATCGCGCGCACGTCGTGCAGCCCGACGTGCAGTTCGACGCCACCGCGCGTCTGTCGATCATTCGCGATCAGGTGAGGGGCGGCCGGATCTCGTGGCCCAGGAACCAGCACCATGCGCCGGTTCTGTACGCGTTGGGACTTCTCGGCGTTGGGCGCCATCGGTTTGGTGTCGCCGAAGCCGCTCGTCGTCGGCCTGGCGGTGTGACGCCAGACGTCCGTACGAGATCTTCCTGCAGGCGGCGGCGCGATCCTGGCGTTCGCGATCAGGAACGCGGTTCGGGGGCGTCGATCGGTGAGATTATTCAGACCACGGCGGGCACGTGCACGGCTGCGGGCATTTGGACGCCGCGTCCGCCGATCGCTGGGCAGCCTCGACACCGACGACAAGCGACGTCCAGTGCGGCTGGCCGGGCATCTCGATCTCTGCAACAAACGTATCGTGGGGATGCTCGGTTTTCTGCGTCACTCTCGCCAGCGCGCCGTTCGCATGGCGGCGGTAGTACCATTGTGTCGGCAGCGGAGTCTTCATACCCGCTGATTGTAACTGAGGTCGCGCGAGAAGACAGCGCAGCTCTTTTTTTCGATACGCTGAAACGATGTTCGGGTAGCCGGCGTCGGAGAGAACATGTCCAAAACCATCTTCATCACCGGCAGTTCCACGGGCCTCGGCCGGGCCACGGCTCTACTCTTCGCCGGTCGGGGGTGGGACGTCATCGCGACGCTCCGCAACCCCGACAAAGAGACCGAGCTCGGCACGGTCGCCCGCATCACGCTGCTTCCCCTCGACGTCACGAAGCCCGCACAGATCGACGACGCCGTACGGCGCGCGCTCGCCCGGGGTCCGGTCGACGTCGTGTTCAATAACGCGGGCTACGGCCTGGCGGGCCCGTTCGAGTCCGTCACTGACGAACAGCTCGTCGCGGAGATCGACACGAATTTGCTTGGTGTCTTGCGCACCACCAAGGCATTCCTGCCGGCCTTCCGCGAGCGGGGCTCGGGTACGTTCATCACGACCACGTCGATCGGCGGGCTCGCGACGTTTCCATTTAACTCGGTCTACCACGCCACGAAATGGGCGCTCGAAGGCTGGAGCGAGAGCCTGGCGTTCGAGCTGGGGAAGTTCGGGATCCGTGTGAAGACCGTCGCGCCCGGCGGCATCAAGACGGACTTCGCCGGCCGCTCACTCGTGCTGACGCAGCACCCGGCGTATGCGGAGATGATGAAGAAGGTGCTCGGCATCTTCATGGATCCGGCGCGCGCCCAGAGCCAATCGACGGCGGAACAGATCGCCGAGGTCGTCTACCAAGCCGCCACCGACGACAAGGACCAGGTCACCTACGTCGCCGGTGCGGACGCCAAGGCGATGTACGCCAAGCGCCTGGCCGTCGGCGTCGAGGCGTTTCGACGTTCGATCGGCCAGATGTTTCTCGGGTGAGGTGTGGCTGCCGCTGGCTGGTGTGCACATCGACCAACGGCTGAGCTGACACTGCGGGCATGCCCCTTGCCACTTCATCAGCAGTGGTCGTTCCACGATTGAGATTATTGATCCGTCGACTCCCGCTGATCCTGGCGATCGGCGCGCTCGCCGTAGGCATGCTCATCGTACGTAACTGGCTGTACGTCACCACTTATCGGCTGTACCTGTCGCAGCGTATCGACAGCGCTCCACGGTCCGCCGCGGCGCAGCGATTCGACATCGAAGGCACCCGCGTGGTCCCCCAAATCGTGTCGAGAGAGGACGACCTGATCGCTTTCAAGACAGCGATCGGCCTGCCCTCCACCTTGCACGTCGACGTACGGCCATCTGGCCCGGCCGGGTACGAGGTCCGCTGGCGCGACGGATCCACGGTCGAACTGCTGGCCCTGGGCAGCGCCTCCGCGCCCGTCACCATCACGCACGCGATCCCGGCTCGCGCCGGCACCATCGAATTCGTCAGCCACGGATCGCTCACGTGGATCGATCCGAGGGTCGTTCGCGATCTGCGCGTCGTGCCGCACGTCGTCGCGATCGCGCTGCTCCTCGCGGGAGCACTGGCGCTCTCGCGCAGGCGCGGGCCGCCGCCCGCCGAGCCTCTCGCGGCCGGCGCCCGCATCGTCTGGTTCAGACGACTCGCGCTGGCGGGCAGCATCGCGATCAGCCTGCTGGCGCTCGAAATCGGCCTGCGCGCGCTCGGCGATCGCGTGCCCAGCGGCATCGCGGCGCAGCGGCACGATCTCGGCGAGGTCCGCCGGGATCCGCGGTGGGAAGACACGCCGCGATTCGGACGCCGGCTGCGCAGCCGCGTCGACGCGATCAACGAATGGCGCCACGGCGACATCGTCCGCATGGGCTATATCCCCGCGGCCGTCAGCGACGGTACCCTCCACCGCTTCACGTTCCAGACAGACGCCGAGGGGTTTCGGAACGCGCGCGTGCGGGAGCGCATCGACGTCGCTGCGCTCGGCGATTCCTTCACCGACGCGATGACGCTGCCGGTCGAAGACGCGTGGCCCACGCGGCTGGAACGCAAGACGGGGATGGCCGTGCAGAACTACGGCACCGCCGGATTCGGGCCGCAGCAGGAGCTGCTGACGCTGAAGGAGTACGCCGCGCGTCATCACCCGCGCGTCGTCGTGCTGGCGTACTTCGCGGGCAACGACGTGTTCGACGCCGAAGCGTTCGACGAGTTCGCGCGTTCGGCGGGGGCCGTCCGCCGCGCGGTGCAGGGGTGGCAGATCAAGGACGTGGTGAGCCGCGCCGACAACTGGTTCCTCGTCAGCGCGCTGCGCGCCGCCGGCACGTGGATGGCGAAGCTCGAACGGGCCGAAGCGCGGGTCGATGCGGCGCCGTCCGCGCCGGCCGGTCGCGCCGAAACGACCCGCGCGGCGTCGGACGCGACGGTGCCGGGCGTCGCGTTCGATCGCGGGATGTTCACGGCCGCGGTCAACGGCCGCGCGATGCGGTGGGCGTTCATGCCGCCGTACCTCAACACGCTGACGTTCTCCGAGCGCGATCTCGCCGCGCGCACGGGATGGGCGCTGACGCGGCAGGCGATCGCCGAGATGCAGGACGTTTCGCGAGGCATCGGCGCACGGTTCGTCGTGATGTTCCTGCCGTTCAAGAGTCAGGTGTACCTGCCGTGGCTCGCCCAGTCGTCCGCGGCGCCCGAACTGGCGCGCGATCTGCAGTTTTACCTGCCGGACAACCCGGGCACGCCCGACGTCGCCGCGATGCTGCGCAACCGGCTCGCCCAGAACCGGCTGATGCGGCGCTTCTGTGACGAGCGCGGCATTCCTCTCCTCGACACGACCGACGCGCTCACGGAGCAGTTCACGGCCGGCGAGAACGTGTACTTTCCCGACGAGTCACACCTGAACGAGCGCGGCCACGCCGTCGTGGCCGACGCGCTCGCCGCCTATCTGACGACACCCGGGCCGTCCGTTTCACGTTAAGCTTCCGCCTCTGACCTCCGAGCTTCCGCCTTCGTGCGACGTGGCGATCGTCGGCGCCGGCGCGGCCGGCCTGGCCACCGCGATCTTCACACGCCGGTTCAACCGCGCGCGATCGGTCGTGCTCCTCGACGGCGCGCGCGCGCCGGGGGCAAAAATCCTCGTCAGCGGCGGATCGCGCTGCAACGTGACCAACGCGGCGGTCAGCGAGCGCGATTTCTGGGGCGGACGGCCGTCCGCGATCCGGCGGGTGCTGCGCGCCTTCCCGGTCGACGAGACGATCGCGTTCTTCCGCGAGATTGGCGTCGGCCTGCACGAGGAAGCCGGCGGCAAGCTGTTTCCCGATACGAACCGCGCGCGCGACGTGCTGGCGGCGCTGCTGCGAGAGAGCGATCGCGTCGGCGCGCAGTTGCTCGCGGGCTACCGGGTCGTCGACGTGGTCCGGCTGAAGCCGGACGCTACCGGTTCAAGCCCGACAGGCACAGACACGCCCGGTTCATACCCGCTCGGTTCACGCCCGCCCGGGTCATCATCGGCCTGCCGCTTCCGCGTGGTGACTGACCGCGGCGAGATGCGGGCGGCCGCCGTCGTGCTCGCGACAGGCGGTCAAGCGCTGCCCAAGAGCGGCAGCGACGGCGCCGGTTTCGCGATCGCGAGGCGTCTGGGCCACGCGATCGTTCCGACGACGCCTGCGCTCGCGCCCCTGCTGCTCTCAGCCACGGACGCGGTGCATGCCGCCGTCTCTGGCGTGTCGCAGGACGTCGAGCTCGCCGTCTGGGTGGACGGCGCCATCGCCATCCGCCTGACCGGCCCGCTGCTCTGGACGCATTTCGGCATCAGCGGCCCGGTGGCGCTGAACGCGTCGCGCCACTGGCTTCGCGCTTCCCTCGAGGGACGGCCAGTCGCCTTGACGGCGAATCTCCGTCCAGGCCTTCGGTTCGACGACGTCGATGCGGACTGGCAGCGGATGGCCGTCGCCAACCCGAAGGCGTCGGTGCAGACCGCGCTCGCCTCGACGC
>JAYVYV010000082.1:0-4951 GCA_043783985.1 Acidobacteriota bacterium
CGAGCGCGAGCGGCGCCAGGGGCGCGGCGGCGGCGCGGGCCCGGACCAGCCGCCGGTCACCTTCGAGGTCACCGACAAGACGCTCGACTTCCTCGGCTATCGCGCGCTGCGCGATCTGCTCGGGTCGCTCGGCAAGAGCAGCTACGGCCGTCACGACACGCGCGAGCAGGCGACGGGGGTCGAAACCACCGGCGCGCCGAAGCCGTACGAGTTCGGCGACACGCTGAACCTCGATCCGGCGAGCACGCTGCTCAACGCGGTGCAACGCGAAGCACGCGAACGCGCCGAGAATCCGCCGTCCGGCAACCCGCACTCCGCCAGCCGCGGTCGGCCATCGCCGGTGATCAACGTCAAACACGAGGATCTGATGGTCGTGCAGGGCGAGTACCAGAGCTCGTGCGCGACGGTGCTGATGCTCGACTGCAGCCACAGCATGATCCTCTACGGCGAGGATCGCTTCACCCCGGCCAAACGGGTGGCGCTGGCGCTGGCGCAGCTGATCAAGACCCAGTATCCCGGCGACGCGCTGAAGGTCGTCCTCTTCCACGATTCGGCGGAGGAGATTCCGCTCGCCGAGCTCGGACGCGTGCGCGTGGGGCCGTACTACACGAACACGCGCGAGGGGTTGCGCCTGTCGCGCCGGATCCTCGACCGGCAGCGCAAGGACATGCGGCAGATCATCATGATCACCGACGGCAAGCCGTCGGCGCTGACGCAGCCCGACGGCCGCATCTACAAGAACGCGTTCGGCCTCGACCCGTTCATCGTCGCGGAAACGTGCGCGGAAGTCGCCGCCTGCCGCAAGAGCGGCATCATGATCAACACGTTCATGCTCGCGCGCGACTACGACCTGGTCAGCTTCGTCCGCCGCGTCGCCGACATCTGCAAGGGGAAGGCGTACTTCACGACACCCTACACGCTCGGCCAGTACGTCCTCATGGACTACATGGACAAGAAGACGAAGACGATCCATTGAGGATGGTATTTCAGATTTCAGAATTCAGATTTCAGATTGGCCCAGACAATCGCATCTGAAATCCATCTGAAATCAATCTGAATTCTGAAGTCTTAAATCTGAAATGTCTGACCTCCTCCCGTTGTTTCCGCTGCCGAACGTCGTGCTCTTCCCCAACGTGTTTCTGCCGCTCCACATCTTCGAGCCGCGCTATCGCGAGATGGTGGCCGACGCGTTGGCCAGCGATCGGATGATCGGGATGGTGCTGCTGCGGCCGGGCTGGGATCGCGACTACGAGGGGCGGCCGCCGATCTATTCCGTGGGCTGCAGCGGCGTGCTGACGCACACCGACAGGCTGCCGGACGGCCGCTACAACCTGGTCCTGCGCGGAATCGAACGCTTCAGGATTCTGGAGGAGGACCACGCGCTGAGCTATCGCCGGGCCGTGGTCGAACCGCTGCGCGAACAGACGCTCGACGCCGCCGACCGGGCCGCCATCACCGCCCAACGCTCGAAGCTCGAGTCGATGCTCGTGCCGAGCCAGTCGAGCGCCGGCGATCCGCGGATGCCGGCGTCGATGTCGGACGAGGATCTCGTGAACGCGCTGGCGCAGTACCTCGATCTCGAGCCGCTCGAGAAACAGGCGCTGCTCGAGAAAGCGTCGCTCCGCACCCGCGCCGAGTCGCTCGTCGAGCTGCTCGAGATGAAGATCCTGATGGCGCGCACGCCCGGCCGATCAGGCATGGCTCACTAACCAAACGCGTACATCGAAAACCGCAGACCGCGCCAAGACCGCAGAGAAACATTGTCTCTGCGATCCCGGCGCGCTCCGCGGTTCCCTGCCTGCCCGACCTCGACCCAGCTGCCCGGTTAGAACCCGAGCCTGAACGCGAACTGGGCCTGCCTCGGCACGTAGGCGTTGCCCGTGTTCTGCTGCGGCCGGCCGAACAGCGCCGTCGTCCCTGGGGCGGTTGCGCTGAGGTTGGTGTTGTAGCTGCCGTAGTTGTGATGGTTGAGCAGGTTGTAGACCTCGCCGATGAGCGAGATCTTCACGCTGCCTGCAATCTTGATGTCTTTGGTCAGCCGCAGGTCCACCTTGTGCAGCGCCAGCCCCTGCAGCGCGTTGCGCGCGATGGTATCGCCCGAAAGAATCGTCGCCGATCCGTTGAACCGGCCGGCAATGTCGATCACGTCGCCGTTGGCGAGCGTCGCCGTCGCCGGGATGGTGATCGTGTTGGTCGGTCCGCCGGCGGCCGTCAGGTTCAGCCGGTTGGTCCCGGGCTTGCCGTAGACCCCTGCGGCAATGGCGGCCGCGAACCGGTTCCCCGAGCCGTAGAAGTACGACACGCTGGCCGAAATGCCGAACGGGAAGCGATAGAGCGCGAACGCGCGCAGCGTGTTCTTCTGGTAGTCCAGCGACGTCGCGTACTCCCCGTCGAGGTAGTCGAACTGGTTGTTCTGCCCCGGCGCCGTGTACCCGATGTTGCCGTCGTCGTGCATCGACACCATGTAGGTGTAGGTGAGGCCGCTCTGGAAGTTGTGCTTGAAGCGGCGGTTCAGCGCCATCGACACCTGGGTCTGATCGCGGTGACCCGTGCTGACGAAATAGGCGATCTGCGTGTACGCCGTGTTCGGCCGGTTGGCCACGCCGTTGACAGCGGCCGGGCTCTGGTTGTAGCCGGTCGCCGGGTTGTAGAACAGGTTCGGATCGATCGTGCGCGTGTCGCGGTACTCGTTGAAATGCGTCAGATCGAGCTCGAAGCCGGTGACCTGGTTGATCTGCTTCTGGAAGCCGATGCTGCTCTGCCACGTGTACGGATTCTTGTAGTCCGGGCTGATGATCCGCGGCGATTGCGCCGGCGCGACCGCCTTGGCCTGCGCGTACGTCGTCACGCCGCACGCGGGGTTGGTGATCCACGCCGACCCGTCCGGGCACTTGCCGCTGGCCGGGGGCAGGAACGACGCGGTGACCATCTGGCTGAAGATCTGCGGGCTGAACGTCATGTTCGAGACCGGCGTGGTGAAGTAGAGACCGGTGCCGCCGCGAATGACGAGATCGTTGTGTCCCCCGACGTTGTAGGTGAAGCCGGCGCGGGGCGCGACGTTCTTGTTGTCGCGGATGTTGTCCTTGTAGCCGAAGTCGGACCCGAGCTGGTCAGGGATGTTCGTGGTGGCCGCCGCGCTCCTGTTGTTGATGGGGATCGAATTCGTGATGACATCGGGCGGCGACGCGACGCCCCAGTCGACGTCCCAGCGCACACCGTAGTTCAGGGTCAGCTGGTTATTGACGCGCCAGTTGTCTCCCAGCCACACCGCCCACGTCGGCCGCGGCACGTTGATGCCCCAGTCGCTGGGATGGAAGTTCTGGTCGAACCTGTTGACGGTCGAGATGGGAATCGCGGCGATGTTCCACGATGCGGGGTCCGTGCCGGGAATAATCGAGTTCAGGTTGGCCGGGTTGGAGTTGAAAATCATCCGGCCCACCTGCTGGATGAACCAGTCCCCCGTGTTCTTGACGTAAATGAACTCGCCGCCCACTTTCAGATCGTGCGCGTTCTTGTGAAGGCTTAGGTCGTAGCGCGACTCGAAATTGTTCTGATAGAACAGCTGCGGGTAGTTGTAGGTCTTGCCGACGGTCAACCCGACGAAGTTGTACTCGATCCCGCCCTGGCCCGGGATCGGATTCCTGGTCCAGTCGAAATGGTTGTACCCGATGTGGACTTCCTGGACTTTCGTGTCGCTGATGACCCTGGACCAGTTGCCGACCACATTCGTGGCTTGCTGTGTGGACACGTAGGCGTTCGAGGGATGGGCGCCGGACCCGAGGACGAACGGGTTGTCGAGGTTGTATTGCGACCCGCGAATGGTCAGGCGGTTCTTCAGCGACAACTGATCGTCGACGCGCGCGAGCAGGCTCTTCTGCGTGTTCTTGTAGGGAATGGTGAAGCTCTGTCCCGGAAGCAGCGCCGGTGAGGTGAAGAGCGTACCCGGTTCGCGCTCGTATTCGTACGCCGCGAAGAAGTGCACCTTGTCCTTCTTGATGGGGCCGCCGAGCGAGGCGCCGACCTGCTGGTTCTTGTAGGGCAGCACCTTATTGGCGACCGGATCCGGGGCATTGAACTTGTCGTCGCGGAAGAACCCGTAGAAGCTCCCCGCGACGTTGTTGGTCCCGGAGCGCGAGATCGCCTGCACCTGGATGCCCGCCGACCGTCCCTGCGTGATGTCGAACATGTTGGTGACGATCTGGAACTCGGCGATCGCCTCGCGGCTGAACTTGGGCTGGCCGAAGCCCGAGCCGGCGACTTTCTGTGTAATCTGCTGGCCGTCCAGGTTCAGCTGGAAGTCGTCGTCGCGGCTGACGCCGGGCGTGTTGCTCACGTCGTTGGCCGTGATGCCTTTCACCAGCTTCGACAGCTCCATCCAGTTGCGGCCCTGCAGCGGGAGCTCCTCCATCTGGCGTCGATCGACGTTGCCGGCGACCTGCGACGAGGTCGTGTCCACCAGCGGCGTTTCGCCGACGACGGTCAACGTCTCGCTCACCTGCGCGAGCTTCATCGAAAACGGTATCGTGGCGTTCTGACCCACGAGCAGCTCGACGTCCTTGAAGATCACCGTCGAAAAGCCCGACAGCTCCGCCTGCAGCGTGTACTTGCCGGGCGGGATGTTGAGGAGCCGGTACTCGCCTTTTTCGTTGGTGACGCCGACGATCTGGCGCCCGGCCGCCTGATCAGTGGCGGTGACGTTCACGCCCGGCAGCATCGCCTTCGTCTCGTCCATCGCGACGCCGGTGATGGAGGCCTGCTGGGCGTGTGCGACGGAGCCGACGAGCGACGCCAGAGCGACGAGCACCGCGATGCGGAACCTACTCACGGGTCACCTTCCTTCGAGGTTAACGAAGCGCCTGGGTCGGCGACTTGGCCGCCGCCCCTCGATTGATCAACTGGTCGATGTCGTACGGACGCCCGTTCGCGATGACGCGGCGCACCTTGTGGGCGT
>JAYVYV010000083.1:0-38929 GCA_043783985.1 Acidobacteriota bacterium
TGAGTGATCAGTGACGGATGCTCGAAGTTATTGTTGGAAAGCGATTTAAGTGGTGGGCGCTACAGGACTCGAACCTGTGACCTCGTGCGTGTGAAGCACGCGCTCTAACCAACTGAGCTAAGCGCCCTCGGAAAACCGGGGAAGCGAAAATTGTACTGCGACTTGCGCCCTTCGGGCAACCGGCGCTGGACGCGCGTCGTGGGACAGCCCGGACACCGCCGACGAAGAAACGTCAGTGAAGGAAGCGTCGTGGCCTCAGGCTTTGCGGCCTTCGGGCAACCGGCGCTGCGCGGCGCCGTCGTAGTCGGCGTCCTTTGGATCGATCTGCCGCATCGGCGTCTGGCGCGTGCGCTCCTCGTGGGCGTGCGCGATCAGGCCGGGCAATCGTGAGATCAGAAAAATAGCGTTGCCGAGCTCGTACGCGAAGCCGAGGTCGGTGCAGATGGCCGCAATCGCGCCGTCCACGTTCACCGGCAGCGGCCGCCCGAAATGCGATGCGTGCGCTTCTATCGCCCGCTCGGTCGCCCGGATCAGCCGCACATGTTCTCCTTCGAGCTCGAGCTCCAGCGCCATCTGAAAAAGCCTGGCGGCGCGCGGGTCGCGCGTGTGGAAACGGTGCCCGAACCCCGGCGGCTCGTTGTGACTCGTCACGCACTCCTCGACGATCGCGTCCGCCGCCTGTTTCTCCGTCTTGCCGGCGCGCATCAGCGTCAGCCCGCCATCGAGAAACCGCATGCACGACTCGATATCGCCCCCGTGGTGCGGCCCGAACGCCAGAATCCCCGCCGCCACGCAATCCTTCAACGGCGCCCCGGTCGTCGCGACGTTGCGCGCGGCGAGCGTCGAGGGCGGAGTGACGCCGTGGTCAATCGACGACACGAGCACCGCGTTCAGCATCCGCCCGATCGCCGGCGTCGGCAGCTCGCCCATTAGGAGCAGATAGACCGCCTCGGCAAACCCGAGACGCCCCATCATCTCGTCGAGCGGATAGCCGCGTACGAGGATCTTGTTCGGCTCGACGTCGGTGAGCGACGACTGCCAGTTCTCGCCTTGGGCGCGAGGCTGCAGGCGACGTTCGGTGGCGCTGGTTTTTGCCATAAGCTCTCAGCCCTCAGCTCTCAGCCGTCAGTCTTCTGTCCGTCAGATCGTCCCGTACAGCCTGTCGCCGAAGTCGCCGAGGCCGGGAACGATGTACTTCTGATCGTTGAGCTTGTCGTCGACGACCGGCGTATAGATAGCCACGTGCGGATGATGCTTCTCGACCAGCGCCACACCCTCCGGCGCGGCGACAATGCAGATCATGCGGACCACCGTTGCGCCGGCCTTCTGCAGCAGGTCCAACGCGGCGACCGCGCTGCCGCCGGTGGCGAGCATGGGATCGATCATCAGCACGTAGCTCCCGCCCAGGTTCGACGGCAGCTTCGAATAGTACTGCGACGCGACCGCGGTCATCTCGTCGCGCTGCAGCCCGATGTGTCCCACGCGCGCGCTGGGGACAAGCTCCAGCACCGCATCGAGCATCCCCAGCCCGGCGCGCAGCACCGGCACGACGACGACATCCGATCCCGCCCGGCGTCCGGCCGCGGGACCGAGCGGCGTCTCGACGGTGACGTTCTGGGGCGTCAGGTCTTTCAGTGCTTCGGCGATCAGCAGCACGCTGATGCGCGTCGCCGCGCGGCGGAAGTGCTCCGGCGTCGTGGTCCTGTCGCGCAACGTGACGAGCGCGTCATGCACCAGCGGGTGGTCGACGATGTGGACGGGCACAGGGCGACTATACAACGGGAGGCGCTGTCGATTGCGGATTGCGGATCGAGGGTTGAGGGTTGCGGATTGAGGGTTGGATTGCGGATTACAATCGACTGCGATGAAAACGTTCGTTTCCGCAATCCTGGTCCTTGCCGCGCTGATGGCGGCGTCCGCCCAGCCGGCCCGGCGGCGGGTGTCGTTGATCGTCGTCGGCGGTCCCGTGCTCACGCAGAACGCCGCCCACCGAATCCTGACGCCCGGCGCCCTCGCCATCGACGGCACCGACATCATTGACATCGATACACCGGCGGCGATCGGTGCGAAGTATCGGGCGGCGGAGACGATCGATGCGCGCGATCAAATCGTCCTCCCGGGCCTCATCAACACGCACTCGCACGCGCCGATGGTGATGTACCGGGGCCTCGCCGACGACCTCGCGCTGATGGACTGGCTGCAGAAGTACATCTTCCCCGCGGAAGCCAAGACGGTGTCGCCTGAACTGGTCCGCGTCGGCACGCGCCTGGCCGCCGTCGAGATGATCGAGTCGGGGACGACGGCTTACGTCGACATGTATTACTTCGAGGAGGAGATCGCGAAAGCGACCGTCGAAGCCGGGCTGCGCGGCGTCCTCGGCGAGACGATCATCCAGTTCCCGGTCGCCGATGCGAAGACGCCAGCCGACGCGCTCGCGCGCGCGGAACGGTTCATCAAGGAATACAAGGACAACAACCTGGTCGTGCCGGCGGTCGCGCCGCACGCGCTCTACACGAACGACAAGACGACGCTCGCCGCGTCCGCGGCGCTGGCGCGCAAGTACGGCGTGCCGATCCTGATCCATTTCGCGGAGACCGAGGATGAAGTCAAGATCGCGCGCGAGCGGTATCAGATGACGCCGACCGCCGCGCTCGAATCGATCGGCGTGCTGGGCCCGACCACGATCGGCGCGCACGGCGTGTGGGTGAGCGACGCGGACATCGCCATCCTCCAGCGCACCGGCACCGGCGTCGCGCACAATCCGGAAAGCAACATGAAGCTGGCGAGCGGCGCCGCCCCGGTGACGAAGTACCTGGCCGCCGGCGTCAAGCTCGGACTCGGCACCGACGGCGCGGCGAGCAACAACGATCTCGACATGTTCGAGGCGATGCGTCAGGCGTCGTTCCTCGCCAAACACTCCACGCACGATCCGACCGCCGTCCCGGCGCAAACCGCGCTCGACATGGCGACGATGGGCGGCGCGCGCGTGATCGGCATGGATAAGCTGATCGGGTCGCTGGAGACGGGCAAGCGTGCCGACCTGATCACCGTTTCGACGCGCTCGGCACGCCAGACGCCGATGTACGACCCGGTCTCCCACCTGGTGTACGTGACCCGTGGTGAGGATGTGCGGAGCACGATCGTGAACGGCAAGGTGTTGATGAGCGAACGGAAACTGAGAACCCTCGATCGCGAGCAGGTGATTGCCGACGCTAACCGCCTGGCTGCGCGAGTCAGAGAGGCGGTTACACCGCGATGAGATTTCAGATTTCAGAGTTCAGAATTCAGATTGATTTCAGATTGATTTCAGATTGGATTCTGATTGGATTCTGATTGGATTTCTGAAATCTGAACTCTGAAATCTGAAATATCACGGTTCTAACACCGCGATGTGCGGCAGGTTCCGGTATTGCTCGTCGAAGTCGAGTCCGTAGCCGACGACGAATCTGTCCTCGATGGTAAAGCCGATGTAGTCGACCGTGACGTCCACCTTGCGGCGCGACGGTTTGCTCAACAGGCACGCGGTCCTCAGCGATTTGGGGTGGCGCTCGCCGAGGATCTTCTGCAGGTAGCTGAGCGTCAGCCCGGTGTCGACGATATCCTCGACGATGATGACGTGGCGGCCGTCGAGCGCGGTGTCGAGGTCCTTGACCATCTTCACCTCGCCGGAGGATGTCGTCCCCTTGGCGTAGCTGGAAACGGCCATGAAGTCGAGCGACACGTGACCGGGCATGTGCCGCGCGAGGTCCGAGAGAAAGATGAACGCGCCTTTGAGCACCGCGATCACGTGCAGGTCGCCGGGGTAGTCCTTCCGGATCTCCTGCGCCATTTCGGCCACGCGCTTTTGAATCTGTGCTTCGGACAGTAGAATCTCTGCAGGGCGCAAGTCGGCCATAGGGACGAAATCATACTTCAATGAAACGGTTCGAGATCATCACGGAGACCGACGCGCGCGTGCTGGAGCGCGGCGAGATGGTGATGCTCGCGAAAGGCGGACACGTCACGCCGCTCGCGCAGGACACGCTGCGCGAGCGCCGGGTGACGCTGGTCCACGAGGGGCGCGCGACCGACGATGCGGCCGCCCTGGTGCCGCGCGCCGACATCCGCACGGTCGCGATCGCCAGCGATCACACCGGCGTCAAGTTGCGGAAGAGCCTGGTGGAGTTCCTGCGCGGCCGTGGGCTGACGGTCCAGGATCTGGGCACCGACGGACCGGACCCGGTGGACTATCCTGATGTCGCGGCCTCGGTCGCCGACGCCGTGATCCGGCGCGAGGCGGATGGCGGGATCGTCATCGACGGCGCCGGAATCGGATCGGCGATCGCGGCGAACAAGATCAACGGGATCCGCGCGGTGATGGCGGCGACCGAGACGATCGCGCGTTACGCCCGCGAGCACAACGGCTGCAACGTGCTCACGCTGGGCGCGACGCTCGTGAGCGCCGAGGAAGCCACCGCGATCGTGACGATGTGGCTGACGACGCCGATGCGGGAGCCGAGATACATCGCGCGGCTTGCGAAGATCCGCGCGCTCGAAGACAGGACCGGCCCGAAGGGCTAGGGCCAAATAGGGCTGAGGGCTGAGGGCTTAGGGCTTAGGCTGTGGGCTGAGGGCTTCTGAAACGCTGAGAGCCGATCGCTGAGAGTTGATGACCAGAGACGACCTGCAAAAGCTGATCGACACCATCGTCAGCGAGCTGATGCCGGCCCTGACGCGGCAGCCGCAGGGGCGGTGCGCGTGCCATTCGGTGCTCGACGACTGCTGTCCGGATCGCCTGCGCGGCGTCATCGATGCGGGCGCCTGCCGCGTGGGGATGTACGCCGCTGGCGGCGCGCCGACGGGCGTGGCGTCGATGATCGATCACACGCTGCTCAAGCCGGACGCCACGCGGGCCGACATCGAAGCGCTGTGCCGCGAGGCGGCGCAGTTCAAATTCGCTACGGTCTGCGTGAACCCGACGTGGGTCGCGACCGCAGCCAGGCTGCTTGCAGGAAGCGGCGTCGGCGTCTGCTCGGTGGTCGGCTTCCCGCTGGGCGCCACCACCCCTGACGTCAAGGGCTACGAGACGCGCCGGGCCATCTTCGACGGTGCGCGCGAGATCGACATGGTGATCAACGTCGGCGCGCTCAAGTCGGGGGACCTCCGCCTCGTCGAAACCGACATCGAAGCGGTGACGACGCCGTGCCGCGAGGCGGGCGCACTCAGCAAGGTGATCATCGAGGCGGCGCTGCTGACCGACGAGGAGAAGATCACCGCGTGCACGCTGGCGAAGGCGGCGGGCGCCGATTACGTGAAGACGTCGACCGGCTTCGCATCCGGCGGCGCCACCGCCGCGGACGTCGCGCTCATGCGGCGCGTGGTCGGCGCCCAGATGGGCGTGAAGGCGGCCGGCGGGGTGCGCGACCTCGAAGGGATGCAGGCGATGATCGCGGCCGGCGCGACGCGCGTGGGCGCGAGCGCCGGGGTCAAAATCGTGCAGCAGGCGCGCGGCGAGAACACGTCAGCCGCGCCCAGCGGCTACTGACGTCACGCCGCATTCGACTCCACGAAAAGGCGCGACGGAGACACGGAGACGCGTGCCGCTCCATGCCTCCGTGTCCCTGTGGCCTTCTTCAGGACCGGTGCGCTCACAGCATCTGCTTCGACAGCGTCCTCCGCCACTCCCGCACATCATCGCCACGCACCTCGCGGAGCGCGTACGTGACGACGTCCTTCGTGACGCGCTTGCGCCACGTGAGATCGAAGTCGGTGTTGTCCATCGGCTTCGCCGGGCGCGCGGCTTCGCCGGCCGCGTGGGCGATCACGTCGTCGGTCAGCCGGTGGCCGATGACCGCCTTCGCTGCGTCGGCGGCGGCGATCGGCCGTGAGGCGACGGCGCCGAGGATGATCCGCGCGGCCTCGACGGTGCCGTCGTCGCCGATTTTCACGGCGGCGGCGACCGAGAGCACGGGGAAGTCGAACGAGCCGCGGCGGCGCAGCTTCCAGTAGACGCTGCGCCAGCCGTCCGTCGGCGGTACGTGCACGGCGGTGAGGATCTCGTCGGGCCTTCGCGTCAGGTACTGGATACCGTCGTTCTGGTAGAGATCGGTGGCTGCGACCTGGCGCGTCGCGTTGGCGGACACGAGGGTGACCCGCGCGCCGAGCGCCAGCAGCGCGGGCGCGGTGTCGGTGGAGGAGACGGCGAGGCACTTCGGACTGCCGGTGGCGACCCAGCAGATCGTGCCGTCCTTCTTCATGCAGAAGTCGATCGACTTGCGCCACTCGTAGGTCTGATCGTAGTAGTTGCAGCGCGTGTCGAGGCAGAGGTTGCCGCCGAGCGTTCCCATGTTGCGCAGATGCGGCGTCGCCACCTGCGAGGCGGCCTGCCACAGCGCACCGTAGGAGTCGCGCACGCGTGGGTCACGAACGAGTTCGGTCAGCGTGACGCCGGCGCCGATGGTCAGGCCGGAGCCATGGGCGATCCCCCGGAGCTCGGCGATGCGGCGCAGACCGATGAGCGTCGGCGGCGCCTGTTGACGGCGTTTCATGTTCGGCAGCAGATCGGTCCCGCCGGCGACCAGCATCGCGCCGCCTGGCGCGGCCAGCAGCTCCGCGGCCTCGCGCACTGTGCGCGGCGAGTGGTACGTGAAGTGCGGCAGCCGCATCATCGGTGCGTACCGTATTGAGGATTGCGGACTGCGGAGTGCGGATTCGAGCCCTCAGCCCTCGGCCCTGAGCCCTTCGCCTTTCCGTCCCCGCCCTCCCACGGGGGGGGGACATCGAGAGGCTCGGGGTACGGGACATCCGGAAAGCGCGTCGGGCCGTAGCGCGGCGTTTTGCCCGCGGCCTTGGCATCGAGCGCCTTCCGGATCTTCTCCGGCGTGATGGGCACCTCGTCGATGCGCACGCCGATCGCGTCGTAGACGGCGTTGGCCACCGCGGGCATGACCGGCAGCAGCGGACCCTGGCCGACTTCCTTGGCGCCGAAGGGACCACGCGGATCGGGGTTCTCCACCAACTCCGTCACCACCTCCGGCATGTCGAGCGTGGTCGGGCTCTTGTATTCGAGCATCGACGGAAACTTGTGCACGAGCGCATGAGACATCTTCGGCGGGAGTCGGCGGAACGTCTGCTCCTCCATCAGCGCCTCGCCGATCGCCATGTAGACGCTGCCCTCGACCTGCCCGCGCACCAGCGTCGGGTTCAGCGAGCGGCCGATGTCGTGCGCGATCCAGACGCGCGGCACGTGGATCCAGCCGGACGAGGGATCGACCTCGACTTCGACGATCGCGGCGGAGTAGGAGTAGGTGGGGGAGGGACCGACGCCGCCACCCTTGAATCTCGCGGCGGAGCGCGGCGGCGTGTACGAGCCGGTCGAGCCGATGGTGCCGAACATCGCCTCCGCGAGTTGCACCGCCTCGGCGAAGGTGACGCCGGCGTCGGCGTTCTCGGTGTCGAAGACGCGGCGGTCGGCGAAGACGAGACGGTCCGCGGCGACCGAGAGCTTCTTCGACACTGCGTCGGCGAGCAGATCGCGCGCCCGCTCGGCCGCCTGGATCGCGGCGTTGCCCATCATCAGCGTGACGCGGCTGGAGTAGGAGCCGAGATCCACCGGCGTGAGATCGGTGTCGCCTGTGACCGGACGGATGTCGATCGGCTCGATGCCGAGCACTTCCGCCACGCACGCGACCAGCACGTCGTCGGATCCCTGGCCGATCTCGGTGGCGCCGCAGAAGACGGTGACGCCGCCGCTGCGATCGAGCTTGAGCTGCACGCCCGAGTGCGGCATGTCGTTGTAGTAGATCGGCAAGCCGGCGCCGGAGAGGTACGACGAGCAGGCGATCCCGACGCCGCGGCCGGGCGGCAGCCGGCCGAAGGTGTTCGTCCAGTCGGCGGCCTTCGTCACGCGGCGGACGCACTCGGCGAGACCGATGGTGCCGACGCGCAGGTAGTTCGCCGTCAGCGTGTCGGGCTTCTCGACGATGCGGAGGCGCAGTTCCGCCGGATTGATCGCAAGGGACTCGGCGATCTTGTCGAGCTGGATCTCCTGGCCGAAGCGGCTCTGCGGCGTGCCGTGGCCGCGCTTGGGGCCGCACGGCGGCTTGTTGGTGAAGACGCGGCAGCCCTCGAAGTGGTAGGTCGGGATGTGGTACGTCACGGTCTGCAGCGCGCCGGTGTAGAACGTGCTGGCCACCCCGTACGACCCGTAGGCGCCGCCGTCGAGCAGCGTCTTCACGTGCATGCCGGTGATCGTGCCGTCGTTCATCACGCCGGTCTTGAACGTCATCAGCACCGGATGGCGTCCCCGGTGGCAGTAGAACACCTCCTCCCGTGTGAGGCAGATCTTCACGGGCCGATCGAGCATCAACGCCGCCTTTGCCACGACCATTTCATGGTTGAACGGATCGCTCTTGCCGCCGAAGCCGCCGCCGTTGGGCGTGGCGATCACGCGGATGTGCGCCGCCGGCATCGCCAGCGCCTTGGCGAGCGCGCGATGGACGTAGTGCGGGGTCTGCGTGCTCGACCACAGCACCAGCTTGCCGTCGGGATCTTTCGCCGCGACCGCGGCATGCTGCTCGATCGGCAGGTGGGTGTTGCCTTGGTAGAAGAAGGTGTCCTCGAACACGCGGTCGGCCTTGGCGAACGCCCGCTCGACGTCGCCGAAGCGCAACGACACGGCCTTGTGGATGTTGCCGGAGTCGCCGTAGTCGTGGATGCGCGGCTCGGGGAAGGCGAGGCTCTCCTCGGGTTCGGCGAACGTGCGCAGCGGCTCGTACTCGACGTCGATGAAGTCGAGCGCATCGACCGCCGTGATCTCGTCGCGCGCGACGACCGCCGCCACCGGGTCGCCGATGAAGCGCACGCGGTCCACCGCGAGGGCGTGCTCGTCCTGGCTCACCGGGAGGATGCCGTACGAGATCGGGAAATCCGCGCCGGTCAGCACGAGGTGGACGCCAGGGCGCGCGCGCGCGCGCGACACGTCGATCCGCACGATGCGCGCGTGCGGCAGCGTCGAGCGCAGCAGCTTGCAGTGCACCGTTCGCGGCAGCATCAGATCGTCCGCGAAGCGCGTTTGTCCCGTCACCTTCGCTCGTCCGTCCACGCGGCGCCGCGGCGTTCCTATGATCCTCATCGCGCCTCCCGCTCGGCTAAAGCCTTCGCGCTGCGGGCGTGATCGGCGCCTTGATGTAGCGCGACGGCGTTGGTCGAGCGTTCGACCGCGGCTTCTACGGCCTCGAAGATCTGCTGGTAGCCCGTGCAGCGGCAGAGGCAGCCGGCGAGCGCCTCCCTGATCTGATCGCGCGTCGGGTTGACGTGTTCGTCCAGCAGCGCCTTCGCGGTGATCAGAAATCCCGGCGTGCAGTAGCCGCACTGCGCGGCGCCGAGGTCGGCGAACGTCTCCTGCAGCGGGTGGAGGCGGCCGTCGGTGACGAGTCCTTCGACGGTGAGCACCTCACGCCCGCCGCACTCGACGCCCAGCACGAGGCAGGAAAGGACGGGCTGGCCGTCGAGCAGCACGGCGCACGCGCCGCATTCCCCGAGCTCGCACCCGTGCTTGGTCCCGCAGAGATGCAGGTCCTCACGCAGCACCTCGAGGAGAGTCTTGTAGGGGGCGAAGGCCACGTCGACCGGTTCGGCGTTCACGACCAGGGAGATCTGGATCATGGGATTCACGCTTTCAGAATTCGGATTTCAGATTGGTGTTCAGAGTGGATTTCAGATTGGTGAGGCCGGCGACGGCATAATCGGCGACCAGCGCGGCGATCTGCTGCGGCGACTGGGATCCTTCAGGTCGAAACCAGTGCGCGGTCCAGTTCAGCGCGCCGAGAAACGCGCGCGTCGCGATGGTGGCGTCGGTCGCGTGCAGCGCCCCCGACCGGACGCCGCCGGCCACGAGCGCGCGTACGCCGCGCTCGTACGTGTCCCTCTTGGACACGATGCGGGAGCGGAGGCCGGGCTGGAGGGCGTTGAGTTCCAGGTGCGCCGCCGATCCTTCGACTTCGTCGACGAGGCACAGGACGTGCGCGACCGCCATGTCGTGCAGGCGCGCGGGCAGCGGCCGGCGACCCTTGCGCGCCGCGGCGAGGGCTTCGAGCAGCCGGTCCGCGGCGCGGTCCTGGCAGAAGAAGAGGAGCTCGTCCTTGCCGCGGAAGTAGTGATAGAGGTTGGCTGGGGAGAGATCGGCGGCGACGGCGATGTCGCGCATGCCCGCGGCGGCGAAGCCGCGCGCACGGAAGACACGCGCCGCCGCGCGCATGATCGCCACGCGGCGGGCCTCGGCGCGAAGTGAACGGCGGTTCGAAAAGTGAACCACCGTTCTACTCTAGCAGAGCCGGCGGCGCGCGGGCCAGGGACCACGGCGGTGGCCGGGCGCGCGGCCAAACGACCGGGATCCGTGGGCGTTCCGCATTCGGCCGGCGTCGGAGCCCCGCGCCCGTGCGGGTGGAGACGCACCCGGGCCATAATCGACGGATGCGGTGGTTGAAACTCGTCGCGGCGGCGGCGACGGTCGCGCCGATCGTGCTCGCGCTGCGGCTGTTGTCGGTCAGCTTCGCCGGCATCGCCGCGCCGCTGCTGCTCCTCGACGTCGTCGTCGTCGCGCGGCTGTGGGGAACGGGGCCCGCACTGGTCGCGGCGGCCTCGGGCGCCGGCGCGTATTCCTATTTCTTCCTCCCGCCGGCCGGATTCAAGATCGAGGACGCCGAGGACTGGATCGCCTTTGTCACCTTCATCGTCACGGCGGTCATCGCCGGCGAACTGGCGTCGCGCGCCGAACGACGCGCGGCGGAGGCACAGGCGGGACGCCAGGAGATCGAGCGGCTGTATCAGGAACTGCGGGGCGCGTTCGAACGCGCGAGCGAGGCGGAGGCGGCGCGGCGCAACGAGCAGCTGAAGGCGGCGCTGCTCGACGCCCTCACCCACAACCTGCGGACGCCGCTGACCTCGATCAAGGCGGCGGTCACGGCGCTCATCTGCAGCGACGTCCGGAACCCGGTCTCGGAGTTGCCGGCCGAAGGGCGGCGGGAGCTCCTGCAAGTCATCGACGAGGAGTCGGATCGCCTCAACCGGTTCATCGGAGGACTCGCGACGCCGGAGCGCACCGAGCCGGGGCAGCCGATCCACCTGCGCGCGGTCGCCATCGACTCGATCGTCGCGTCCGGGCTGCACCGCGCCGAAACCGTCACGCGGGATCATCGTGTCGTCGTCTCGATGGACGAGGAGATCCCGGCCGTGTCGGCCGACGCGGCGTCCATCACCGAGGTGGTCTACATCCTGCTCGACAACGCGAGCAAGTACGCGCCGCCCGGCACCACGATTACCGTGAGCTCCGCGCGTGAAGATGGGCGAACCGTCCGGATCACCGTGTCGGATGAGGGACCCGGAATTCCCGCGGCGTTGCGCGAGCGGGTGTTCGAGAAGTTCTTCCGCGTGCCGGTGCGCGAATCGCACGACCCGAACCGGGGCGGCGTCGGACTGGGCCTGCCGATCGCGCGGCGCCTGGTGGAGACGCAAGGCGGACGCATCTGGATCGCCGAGCCCCTGTTCGGGCGGGGGACGACGGTCGCGATGACGTTGCCCGCGGCCGCGGACGCCGACGTGGAACGCCTGAAGTCTGAAGTCAGAAGTCTGAAATCTGCGGAGCAAAGGACGGCGTGATGACAACGATCCAGGAGAAATCGCGGGTGCTGGTGGTGGACGACGAGGCGCAGATCACGCGGGTGCTGCGGACGGTGCTGACCAGCCAGGGCTACGAGGTGCGTACGGCGGCGGAAGGGCAGGCGGCGCTGGCGAGCTTCGCGGAGTTCAGGCCGGAGCTGGTCATCACCGATCTCTACATGCCGCACATGGACGGCCTCGAGCTGTGCAGGCGGATCCGCGCGCTGTCGGGAGTGCCGATCATCGTCTTGTCGGTGAAAGGCGAGGAGCGCACGAAAGTGGAAGCACTCGACTCCGGCGCCGACGACTACGTCACCAAGCCATTCGGGATCGACGAGCTGCTCGCGCGCGTCCGCGCGGCGCTGCGGCGGGCCGGGGACGAGACCGAGATGGCCTCGTTCGAGGCGGGGGAGTTCCGTATCGACGTCGAAGGCCGGCGGGTCAACGCGCGCGGCCACGAAGTCCGTCTCACGCCCAAGGAGTTCGAGCTGTTCGTCTACATGGCGCGGCACCCGAACCGCGTGATCACGCACCGCACGCTGCTCGAAGCGGTGTGGGGGGAAGGGTCGCAGGAACAGCCCGAATACCTGCGCGTGTTCATGGGGCAGCTGCGAAAGAAGCTCGAACCGGACCCGTCCAACCCGCGCTTTCTGGTGACGGAGCCGTGGGTGGGCTACCGGTTCAACCCCAACGGGTGATCGCGTCCGAATCTGAAGTCTGAAGTCCGAAATCTGAAATGGTGGAGCGGGCTACGGGGATCGAACTCTGTTAACGCGTGTTTTCCAAGTGGTGGTGGCGCGCGACTTCTGGCGATAAGAGTTTGATCCTCAGCGATGTGCGACGTTGAGGCAGTTCACGTGAGTGCTCCACGTTCTCCGGAAATCTCCCCACGTTCTGGAGATATTCTGGACACGCTCGGTTTCATCATCGGCGGCGTTTCGCTTGCTCAACCCTCGCCGTCCTTCGGCCACTGCAGGCCGGTCGATTGCTACCACGAAGCGTCGTCCTCATCCAAGTTTTCGATGGTTACTGAGAACTGATGTGGTCGTCGGGGGCCGTTACCGGTTTTCGGGCAGAGGACCGGATCGCTCCGGCCCTCACCCTCGAACGGCTAGCGCGACGAAGGCGCCGCCGGCGTCACATGGATCAAGGTGCCGGGATTGCCGTCTTCCAGCATCCACAACGAGCCATCGGGAGCTTGTTCCACATCGCGAATGCGCTTGCCCACGTTCCAGCGCTCGGCGGACTTCGCTCCGCCGTGGCCGTTGAAGACGATGCGGTTGAGGGAGGTGGTCGCCAGGCCGCTGACGAAACCGCTGCCGTTCCACTGCGGGAAGGTCTGCGTGCCGGTGTAGAACATCAGATTGCCGGGCGCGATCACTGGCGCCCAATAGAGCACCGGCTTCGCCAGATCGGATCGCGTGTCGGGGCTGGCGATGGGCACGCCGTTGTAGTTTGGACCGTAGGACACGAGCGGCCAGCCGTAGTTCTTTCCCTTCTCGATCAGGTTCAGCTCGTCGCCGGCCCGGGGGCCATGCTCCACCTCCCACAATTCGCCATTGGGCGAAAACGCCAGGCCGTAGGGCGTGCGGACGCCGCTCGCCCAGGTTTCAGCCGGCGTCATGTTCTCTCGGGGAAACGTATAGGTGCTCACCACCTTCTCGGTCTTGGCGACTTCAGTGTCCATGGGCGGATCGATCAGGGAAATCGTCGCCGCGCCGGTCTTGCCAAAGTTGGGATTGCCCGGCGCAGGTTTGCCATCGAGCGTGAGGCGCAGGATCTTGCCCACCGGCTGATCTGGCTCCTGAGCAGGAGTCATGCGCTGGCGGTCGCCGACCGCGAGGAACAGAGACTGGCCGTCGGGCGAGAAGGCCACCGCCGCACCTTCCTGCCCGCCCTTGCCCCTGGGCATCTGGCGCCAGAGGACTTCGAAGTTTTGCAGTCTCGCGGAAGTGGCGGTGGCAACGAGCTTCGCGCGCGCCAGCGCCAGGCCGCCGCCGTAGTCACCCGGCTCCGCATACGTCAGATAGATACTCTGGTCGGTGGCGTACGTGGGCGAGATGAAGACGCCGTGCATGCCGTTTTGACCGCTCCAATAGACCGCGGGCGTGTTGGCGACCGGGCTGATCTTTTGACCCTGTGCGGAAACCAGCCATACCGGTCCGACCTTTTCGGTGATCAGCATGCGGCCGTCGGGCAGGAAGGCTATCCGCCACGGTAGTTCAAATGTTGACACCGTCGTCATGATGAAGGGCAGGCTGGCCTCGGCCTTCTGTTGGCCAACATTGACCTGAGCCAGGGCCGCCGACGAGCCCAGAGTGCACAGCAGCGTCACTCTCGCTAATTTCACAGTCATCTCTCCTTGTTTCAGCATCTCCGTCACTTCGGCATCGGGATCGAAACGGCCTTACCGCTGCCGCGCTCGGCGATCCAGATCGTATCGCCCGCCGGTTCGACGGCGGTCGGCGTGTTGAGTCCTTCCTTGAGCACTGTGACGATTCCCTTGTCGCCGGTGACCGCGATCGCCGAGATCTTCCCGGCGCCATTCTCCGCAACGAGGAGTTTGCCGTTGGCTGCGCGCATCCCGTCCGGCCCTTTCAGCGGTTGATCCAGCACAATCTCGATTGCCGGCGCCGCCTTGCCCCTCGCGTCGACCGGCACGCGGTACACCTTGTTCGTGCGGACGTTGTTCACGTAGAGCGTGCCGTTCAGAAACGTGATCCCGTCGACGCCGGCGAGCGCCGCGCGGTCCTCCAGGAACAGCTCGGCCGCAGACGCGCCGGCCGCCAGCTTGAAGATTTTGGCATTACCGGTGTCAGTAATGTACAACGCCTTGTCGGCGCCGATCGCGAAGTCATTGCAGACACTGTTGTCGCCAGGCAGATCCCAGCGGAGCTTCTGGGCGCCCGTCGCAATGTCGAACCCTCGTAGCGCGGTGTGGCGCTGCGCCGGCATGCTTGGCACCGGCGTCAGCTGACAGGTCCACAACGTGTTGGTCGACGCATCCGCGAGCATGCCGAGGAAAAAGGTGCCTGGGCCTTCGCCGCTGGCGTCAATGAACTTCTCGGCGGTGGTCGAGCCGGCGCGGACCTTGTACACGAACGGCGTGCTGGCGCTTCCCACGATCAGCACTCGGCCTGGTGCGACAGTCAAACTCTCAGGATTTGATTTCGCGTCGGCGATCAGAATGTCAGCGGCGGCGACGGTTTGCGCAGCGCCCGCCATCATGGCAACGCAAAGTGCAAGGCGTCGTACGTTCGAAATGAGCATCGTCAAATCTCCTGAAAGTCGTTCGTGGAAGTTATCTGGATGAGTGCGCACCGGCGACGAGCACCGGAGCCGCGCGATACAGGTCGGGCGACAGCCGCTTGAGATCGTCGATCTTCGGGAGATCGTTGATGGCGATGTAGCGGTACGTCGGGTTCGGCGTCAGGAAATCCTGGTGATAGCCCTCGGCTGGATAGAACGGACGGTCGGGTTCGATTTTGGTCACGATCGGTTTCTTGAATGCGTGCGTTTGATCGAGCTGGGCGATGTAAGCCTTTTGCGACCTCCGCCTGCTCGCCGCTCGTGGGGAAGATCGCCGAGCGATACTGCGTGCCGATGTCCGGCCCCTGGCGATTCAGCTCCGTCGGATCGTGGACGACCGAGAAAAAGATCTGTAGCAGCCGTCCGTAGCTGATCTGGCGGGGATCGTAAGTGACCTGCACGCATGCCCCGTCCTGCCGGTGCTGACCAAGTCGTACGCGGTCTTCTTCTCGCCGCCGGCATCGCCGGAGACTGCGTTGCTCACGCCTTTGACGTGCTGGAACACGCCCTCTAGCCAAGAGTGAACGCGTAGACATGGACGCCGGGGCCGGGGAAGTGGCGCGCTTCGCGAGGTCGCCGCTGGCCGAATTGGTTCGCAAGGAGCTTGAACCGTAATGAACGTCGTCAGAGTACACGGCGACGTGTACGACGCATACGAAGCACCGTCGCCAGTGTCGTCTCCCGCGTGCAAACGAATCATCGGGCAAATCGTCCAAGGCACGAGTCGTAACGGTTACCGTGCGTGTGGCCTCGCCTTAGCACTGCTTCGAGCGGAGCGCGGTCTTGGCTCGGCGAGGAGGCTAGACGGTTCGCAAGCGTGAACATCGGTGGTGCTCAATGTTCCATCGTAGTTCCTTATTAACAGACATAAGAGGACTTTGTATTCTACAAATGTCCATTAACGAACATGTTGCTTGTAAATGGAACACGCGGACATATCTGCGTTTTATGGCCTGATAATGAGTTATTTGTCCTGTACTACCAATTTTAGTGTTCCGTAATGAGAATCCATCGCGGATCATCGCCTTTTGTTAGGCGACGGCGCGGTCGCGTAATCTCCATCACCTCAACGACTTATGCGAGACGCACGGCCGAAGCTCGAACTGGCCGCCGCTTTGCGATGCCTTATCACGATGTCAACTGTGCGATCGAGGCCGAAAGCGACGTGGGGACGGACCGGTCCGGGCGCCTGCGCCACTCCTTTTGTGCTCGCCACGCTCCTCATGGTCGGAGCGCGCCCAGCGAGCGCGCAAGACTCCCCGCATCACGCGAAAATGGACGCGGAGGTGGAAGCGGCGGTCCATGCGGCGAGCCCGTCGACGCGCGTCATCGTCCAATTCGCCGACGCGACCGCGCGGGAAAACGGCCGCCGCGTTGCCGGCGCCTACGGCGCGGCCGTGGCGCGCGACCTGAATTCCCTCACTGCGCTCAGTATCAGCGGCCCGGCGAGTGCCATCGATGCGATCGCGCTCGACCTGGGCGTTTCGCATGTGTCGCTCGACGCCGCCACCAGCGCGTCCGACCTCGCGTTCCAGCAAGTGGGGGCGCAGGCAGACAGCGGCGGCAATTACGAGGCGCGTCAGCGGTACAACAAGAACGGGCGCGGCCTCACCGTCGCCGTGATTGATTCGGGCATCGCGCCGCATAGCGATCTGGGAAGCTCGCGCCTCCTGGCTTTTGTCGACTTCGTCAACGGGCGCACGCTGCCGTACGACGATTACGGCCACGGCACGCACGTCGCCGGCATCATCGCCGGCAGCGGCGCGGCCTCCAGCACGCAGCTCTCCCCCTTTGCAGGCGGGGCGCCGGGGACGAATCTCATCGCGTTGAAAGTGCTGGACGGGCGTGGGACGGGCCGGACGAGCGACGTGATTGCCGCGTTCGAATGGGTGCTCGCCAACGCCGCGGCCTACAACATCAAGGTCGTCAATCTGTCGCTGGGCCATCCGATTTTCGAACCCGCCGCCCTGGACCCGCTCGTGAAAGTGGTCGAGCAGGCCTCGCGGCGTGGCATCGTGGTGGTGGTGGCCGCCGGCAATCGTGGTCTGCATCCCACGACGGCCGCGACCGTCTACGGGGGGATTGGGTCGCCGGCCAATGCGCCCTCGGCCATCACCGTCGGCGCGGTCAAAACGCAGGGCACGCCGCAGCGCAGTGACGACGCGGTCGCCTCCTACAGTTCGCGCGGTCCCACGCGGTTCGACCTGCTCGCCAAGCCCGACCTCGTGGCGGCGGGCGACCGGATCGTGTCGCTGTCGGCGCCGGGCAGCTATCTGTTTCAAACCTATCCGGCGCTGCAGGTCTCCCCGGCGGGTGAGACCCCGGCGGCGTATTTGCGGCTGAGCGGCACCAGCATGGCCGCGCCGGCGGTCGCGGGGACGGCGGCGTTACTGCTGGAAGCGAATCCACGGCTGTCCAGCCACACGATCAAAGCGGTTCTCCAGTTCACCGCGCAGCCACTGCCTAACACCAACGCGCTGACGCAAGGCGCCGGATACCTCAATGCGTTGGGCGCGCTGCGCCTGGCCCAGTTGATCAACCCGGCCGCGCCGCACGACACCTATTGGCTCCGCGACTCGAACGCGCCGGTGCCGAGCGACGTCCTCTTCAACGAGACGGTGCTCTGGAGCAAGACGCTCGTCTGGGGCGACAGACTGCTGGTCGGCGATTCGGCGTACGTCCACCTGCGCGCCTTCGACGATGTCACGGCGTGGGGCGCACCGGTGGCGCTCCCGACGGCTCCTCTCAGGGCGGCGATGGCCTATAGCCTGCTCGACAACATCGTGTGGGGCACGGTGTTGACCGCCACGAACATCGTGTGGGGTACCAATATCGTCTGGGGCACCAATATCGTCTGGGGCACCAATATCGTCTGGGGGACCGCGCTCGCGCCCGGCTTCTCCACCAGCACGAACATCGTGTGGGGCACCAATATCGTTTGGGGCACGGGTCTGCTTGACAACATCGTTTGGGGCAGCAACATCGTCTGGGGCACGCTGGCGATTCTGATCGGGGGACTGTAATGGAAACGATGCTCTACCGTCCCGCGCTCGAGACGCTGGCGACGACGCAGCCGTGGGCCGAGCCGGTCGTCAGCTCGGACTGGCGCGCGGGTCTGCCGGTGCTGGCCGGGCACGGCGTAACGCTGCGCGAGCTGCGAGTCTCCGATGCGGTGTCGCTCTGCGCGCTGCTCACGACCGAGGAAGTCGCGCGCTTCATTTCGCCGCCGCCGACCACCGTGGACGGTTTCGAGCGCTTCATCCAGTGGGCGCACCGGCAGCGCGCTGCCGCCAGTTACGTCTGCTTCGCCGTGACGCGGACGGGCACCGACACGGCCATCGGGATCTTCCAGCTCCGCGCGCTGGGCGACAGCTTCTCGACCGCGGAGTGGGGTTTTGTCCTGGGCTCCCCCTACTGGGGCACGGGGGTGTTCGCGGCGGGCGCTGACTTGGTCCTGGATTTTGCGTTCGGCACGATCGGCGTGCAACGCCTCGAGGCGCGGGCCGCCGTGCGCAATGGCCGGGGGAACGGCGCGCTGCAGAAGGTGGGCGCGGTTCAGGAAGCGCGGTTGCGAAAATCCTTCCACAAGAACGACGAGTACCTCGACCAGGTCCTGTGGGCCCTCTTCCGGGACCAGTGGGAGAGCTCGCGGCCAGCGGCGGGGCTGATTCAGTAAAGGCGATTTTCGCTGGTGTGCGAGGCCGACCTTCAGGCCGTTGTCGTCAAATCCTGAACCCTGCACGACGGCGTTGTGACTAGGCGAGGAAACTCGGACTATCAATAGGGCCACCGCACACGGCAGGCGCGTCCATCCCCTCGAGCCGACACGCGGCGACCACCGTCGTGATTTTCTCCGCGAACGGCCGGCGGGACTGACTCCGCAGGGTAAAATTTCGTCTCGCCGCGTAGCCTCGGCTCACCGCAGCCAACGCTCCAGTTCATCTCTCAAGCGAACGGCCTCGTCGCGCCTGGGAGGACCAACACCGGCCGTGTGTTTCTCGGCGATGACCGTTTCCCCCGTCTCGCTCTTCAGCACCATGACGCTCCGACTGCCGACAGCACTCCCGTAGTTCCGTTGTCGCGGTCCAAGACGGTCAACGACTCGAAGTCCCGGAATGCTCTCCAAGATTTGAAACCACGGCGCGCCGAAGGCGAAGACAGGTGCGCCAAGTTCCGCGACCGGTCGCCAAACGAACTCCTCGACGGTCCCTTTGTCCGGGCGCATCTGACCAGTCACGCTCTGGCTGTGCCACGGGTAAAGCTCGAAGCCGACTATCGCGCTACACGGCAACTGAGAATCGCCGAACCAGTTACGCATGAATTGAAGCCGGCTTGAGTGGTGCCGGTTCTTTCCCTTCTTTGCGACCCAGGGATCTCGCAGATACGGCCAAGACGCAGCGCAGGCGGAGGAGTAATGGGCGATGAGCGTCACACTACGACCGTACCGAAGCGGAGGCTGGGAGGTGGACATCACCTTGCGGCTTCCCGACGGGTCGCAACATCGAGAACGGAAACGGGCGTCACATTTCTCGAAGTCGGCGGCTCAGCGATGGGCGCAGGATCGTGAGCGGTACTTGCTGCAGCACGGCCCGCCCGCACCAAAGATGGAGGTGCCCACACTTGAAACATTCGCGCCGAGATTCGTCGACGGCCACGCACGGGCGAACCGTCACAAACCGAGTGACATTGCAGCGACGGAATCGATCCTGAAGTGGCATCTGATTCCAACGCTCGGTGCTCGACGCCTCGACGCGATCACGAACGAGCAGGTGCAGCGTATGAAGCTCGCTTTGGCGCATCGCGCGCCGAAGACGGTCAACAACGTGCTGACGGTATTGAGCACGCTGTTGAAGAAGGCCGTGGAATGGGGCGAGCTCGAGCGGTTGCCGTGCGCGAACAAGTGCTGCCCAATCCGAAAAAGACGATGGGGTTCCACAACTTCGATCAGTACGAGCGGCTGTTGACGGTGGCCAGCAAGCGCGGTGTGGAGACGTACCTGATGGTGTTGTTGGGCGGTGACGCGGGGCTGCGGCTCGGGGAAATCGTCGCGCTGGAGTGGTGCGACGTCGATCTGCCGGCCCGGCGGCTCACCGTGCAGCGATCCGATTGGCTGGGACACGTGACCGTACCGAAGGGCGGGCGGTTGCGCCAGCTGCCGATGACGCAGCGGCTCACGGCAGCGATGAAGGCGGCGCGCCATCTCCGATCGGCTCGCCTGTTGAGCCTGCCGGATGGATCCGCGCTCACGCGCGATCGCGTGATCAAGGCCGTCCGCGGTGCACAGCGTGTGGCGGGGCTGGCCGAGCAGGGCGTGCACATCCTTCGGCACACGTTCTGTTCGCACCTGGCGATGCGTGGCGCGCCGGCGCGGGCCATTCAGGAGCTCGCCGGGCACGCCGATCTGTCAACGACGCAACGCTACATGCACCTGAGCCCGGCAGCGACCGAGGACGCGATTCGGCTGTTGGACGGACGCCCGATTGAGGCTGGATCCGCGAAAAATTCTGGAGACATTCTGGACACGCGATCAGCGGAAGCGGGAAGTAATTGACTGGTAGATGTTTAGTGGAGCGGGCTACGGGGATCGAACCCGTGTCCGAGGCTTGGGAAGCCTCTGTACTACCATTGTACTAAGCCCGCGCAGGAGGTCGCCCGGCCCGCTAGGCTGAAGCCTTCGCGCTACGCTCGGCTGAAGCCTTCGCGCTACGGTCGGCTGAAGGCTTCGCGCTACGGTCGGCTAAAGCCTTCGCGCTGGGGCCGCTCTACAGCCGGAATATATCACGCGCGGATGAGCGTCAGCACCTCGTCGCGTTTTTCGGCCATCTTCTCCGGCGTCGTCGCCTCGAGGTTCAGCCGGAGCAGCGGCTCGGTGTTCGACGCCCGGACGTTGAAGTGCCAGTCGGGGTACTCCACCGAGATGCCGTCCAGCTCGTAGACGTTCGGCGCGTCGGCATACTTCGCGGCGAGCGCTACCAGCTTCGGCGGCACCTCCGACATGTTCTTGAGCTTGGTGTTGATCTCGCCGGAGATGAAATACTTCTGCGCCAGCGGCTTCAGGAGCTCGTGCAGGCTCTGGCCCTTCTTCGACATCAGCTCCAGAATCAGCAGCGCCGGGATGAAGCCGTTGTCGGCGAAGAAGTTGTCGCGGAAGTAATAGTGGCCGGTGACCTCGCCGCCGAAGACGGCGTTGGTCTCACGCATCCGCGTCTTGAAGAACGCGTGGCCGACGCGGTTCATCAGCGACGTCCCGCCCAGCCGCGCCACGGTGTCCTTCACCGCATAGCTGGCGCGCAGATCGTAAATCACCGTCGCGCCAGGGTGCTTCAGGAGGAATGCCTCGGCCAGCAGCGCGGTGACGAAGTCGCCGGAGACGAACTCGCCGGCGCCGTCGATGAAGAAGCAGCGATCCGCGTCGCCGTCCCACGCGATGCCGACGTCGGCTTTCTCGGCGACGACGCGTGCGACGATGTCCTTGCGGTTGTCCTCGATGAGGGGGTTCGCCTCGTGATTCGGGAACCGCCCGTCGATGTCGAAGCAGAGCCGCGTCGTCTTGCAGGGCAGCCGCTCGAACAGCCGGGGTGCGACCAGGCCGCCCATGCCGCTGCCGGCGTCGAGGACGACGTTGAACGGCTTGACGACCGGCGCGTCGATGAACGACATCACGTGCTCCACGTACGGCTCGAGCACGTTCTTCGTGGTGACCACGCCGCGGCGCGCCGCGGCCGGGGGAATGGCGCCGTCCATGATCATCTGGCGGATCTCGGCCAACCCTTCGTCGCCGCTGAGCGGCCACGCGCCCTTGCGGACCATCTTCATGCCGTTGTACTGCTTCGGGTTGTGCGAGGCGGTGATCTGGACGCCGCCGTCGTGCGCGTCCTTCGCCACCGCGAAGTAGAGCATGTCGGTCGCCATCATGCCGTAGTCGACGACATCGCAGCCCTGCGACGTGGCGCCGTCCACGAAGGCGGCCGCGAGGGCCGGCGATGACAGTCGCATGTCGCGGCTGACCGCGATCCGTGTCGCCTGCAGGTAGACGACAAACGCGGCGCCGATGGCCCGCGCGGCATCCTCGTCGATCTCGCCCGGATACACGCCGCGGACGTCATACGCCTTGAAGATGTCGGGGTTCAGGGGAGGCATAGGGTTTAGGGCTTAGGGCTCAGGGTTAAGGGCTCAGGGCTCAGGGCTCAGGGCTCAGGGCTAAGGGATTATGGTTGGTCGCTCAGAGCCGGCTGTAATCGGTGACCACGGATTTGTCGCCGAGGACGACGCCGTCCTCGACGAGCGCGTTGCGGCCGATGTGGCAGTGGCGGCCGAGGATCGAACGGCGGACCACCGCGTCCTGGCTGATGCGGCTGTTGGCCCAGACGATCGCGTTGTCCAGAACCGCATGCTCCTCGATGTGGCACTGGCGGCCGACGACGCTGTAGGGGCCGATGTGGGCGCCGGCCTTCACGACGACCCCTTCGTCGATGAAGCAGGGGCCCTGGACGATCGCGCCTGCTTCGACGCGCGCGTCCGGCGAGATCCAGGCGGCGCCCGGATGCGCGGCGAACGGCATCGCGCGATGCCCGGTGTAGCGGCCGTCCATGATGTCGCGGTGAACCTGCATGTACTTCTCAGGCGTCCCGATATCGATCCAGTAGCCGCGGTAGACGTAGGCGACGAACGTCTCCGCACGCTCGATCAGCGAGGGGAAGAAGCTGCGCTCGATCGACCAGGGCGTGTCTCTGGGGATACGGTCGAAGGTGTCTGGCTCGAGGACGTAGATGCCGGCGTTGATCGTGTCGCACGTGATCTCGTCGGCGTTCGGTTTCTCCAGGAAGCGCGTGACGTTTCCGCGCGCGTCGGTCTCGACGAGCCCGTACGCGGACGGGTTGTCCACCGGCGTCAGGACGATGGTCGCCTTGGCCTTGCGCTCGCGGTGCAGCGCGATCACCGCCGCGAGGTCGAGCTGCGTGAGGACGTCGCCGTTGAACACGACCACCGAATCGCGCATCGCCTCGCTCGCAAACCGGATGGCGCCACCGGTGCCCAGCGGCGCCGGCTCGACCACGTAGCCGATGGCGAGGCCCGAGTCGCCGCCGTCGCCGAAGACCTCCTCGATGCGCCGCGGCTGGTAGTTGAGGCTGAGAATTACCTCGTCGATTTCCGGCACCTGCTTGAGCAGGTCGAGCTGGTAGTGGAGGAACGGCCGGTCGAAGATCGGGACGATCGGCTTGGGCGTGTGAACGGTGAGCGGGCGCAGGCGCGTCCCTTTGCCGCCCGCGAGCAGAATCGCCTTCATGACAACCACCGATGTTATCATGCTGAAGCCGGCCGCCGATGAACCTCCCGAACTCGCTGACCGTCACGCGCATCTTCCTCGTGCCGCTGCTCGTGGTCGTGCTGCTGACGAAGATCAAGGGACCGCTCGTTCTCGGCCTGCCCAAGGACGTGGTCGGCGCGATCATCTTCGCGCTGGCGTCGCTCACCGACTGGGCCGACGGCTACCTCGCGCGTCGGCGCAAGCAGATCACGCCGCTCGGCCAGGTGATCGATCCGCTCGCCGACAAGCTCCTCACCTCGGCTGCGCTCATCTCCCTCGTCCAGCTCGATCTCGCGCAGTCATGGATGGTCGCCGTGATCATCGGCCGCGAGTTCGCCGTCACGACGCTGCGCAGCCTCGCGTACGCCCGCGGGGTGGCGATGCCGGCGTCGCCGCTGGGCAAGATCAAGATGGTGGCGCAGGTGGTGGCGATTCTGGCGCTGATCCTGGCGCACGGCCAGCCCTGGCCGTTCTACTGGATCGGTCAGGGCGCGCTGTGGGTCGTCGTGATCGCGGCGCTCGTGTCCGGGGCCGACTACTTCCGCCGATTCAACGACATCATCAGCCCACGCGTCGCGGAATTTCGCGCGCCCGATACAAATCGGAAAGTCGGCTAGGAACGCACGAGCCGCAACGTCCGCGAAGAGCAGATGTGCCCTGCGGGCTTCGCGCGCTGTGCGTTCATCGTCTGAGCGCGATGTAGTCGCCGCTGATGACGGCGTCGCGCGCGCGGGTGACGCGCGTGAGCGCCATCGCGTGGCTGGTGGAAATCACGACGCCTTCGCCGATGCCGGTGAGCGGCAGCCCCGCGATGCCGACGTCCCGGTAAATCGCGAACCGCGCCCCCGGCGTCAGCCCCTGCGCTTCGCCCCAGTCGATCAGCACGAAGTCGCCGGCGCCGACCGACCCCCGATCCTCGTTGCCGACGAGGATGTGGCCGAGGGTGGTGAAGTCCGGCTGCCCGGGCGTGTCGTCCCTCTCGATGGCGGCCGACACCACCGGCTCCACGAACGGCTCGAGGTAATCGCTGACCACGATGCCGCCGCAGACGTGATCCACGAGCGCAATGGCCGTCGAGTCGTTGACCGCGACCACGCGCAGCCAGCCCAGCGTCTTGGCGCCGCGCGAGGTGCGGTTCCCGCCAAAAGTGATCGTCCGCCGGACGAAGAACTGCTGGCCCAGCTGCACGCCGGCGGCGGTGCCTCCGCCGATGACGAGGAGATCGCGGTTGCCGAACAGGCCGCGCGGCGCGGGGTCCTGTGCCCCGATGATCCGCAGCGCGTGGGCCGGCGCAGCGTCGAAGGAGGGCGGCGGCGCGCAGGCGACCGCCACGGCGAGGGGCGACAGGGCGCTGCCGCCCTGCGCGGAGGCGGCGCCCGCCGCGCACGTCAGGAAGATCGCCGCAAGAACCAGGCGGGAGCGTCGCATCGCTAGCCTCCACAAGGCGGGTCTGAAACGCCCGCGCTACGTGCTGGGTTTGTTGAGAACCTGCGCTTTCAGGTCGGTGATCATCTTCTGCGCGAGGACGAGGTGCTCGCTCTTCTCGAACTCCTCCACCAGCTTCTCGAGGTAGGGGAGCGCCTCGGCTTCCTTCTTCACTTTCACCAGCGCGTCGGCGAGATAGAAATAGACGCTGTCGCGCAGGGTGAAGCCGGGATCGTCCTTGAGCACCGACTTGAAGCGGTCGATCGCGCCCGGGTACCACTTCTGGCGGTAGTAGAAATACCCGACCTGGAAGTCGGCCTCGCTCAGACGGTCGCGCGTCTCGCGCAGCCGCGCCTTCGCCTCCGGCAACAGGCTGCTGGCGGGATACCGCGCGATGAAGTTCTCGAACTCCTTCAGCGCCGCCCGGGTCTCGGTCTGATCGCGCTGAGCCAGGCGCATCTGGCGGAAGTGCGCCATGCCGAGCTTGTACTGGGCGTAGTCGGCGCGCCGGTTGGTCGTGTAGAACGAGAGAAACTCGCTGAACTCGTTGATCGCGAGGACCAGCGCTTCCGAGGTCCCCTCCCCGAGATACGTGTCGCCGATGCCGAGCTTGGCGTCGGGCCGGTAGGGGCTCGCGGTGTACGTTTCGGTGACCTGCTTGAAGAACTCGCGCGCCGTCAGCCACTTCTTGCGGTTGAGCGCGTCGGTCCCCTTGTCGAAGAGGAACTTGTCGGGCTCGACGGTGCCGGCCGGAACGGTGCCGCGGGGGGCGGACGCACAGGCGCCCGCGGAGGCGAGCGCCACGGCGACGGCGCCCACGCGCACCCACGATGTCAGACGGAGACCTTGTCGCGTGTGAATCACAGTATTCCAGTCAGCCATTGATACTCGGCGGCGAGACCCGCTTCGAGTCCGATCTCGGGCGCATAGCCCAGGTCCGCGCGCGCACGCGACGTGTCGGCGTAGGTGTGCCGCATGTCGCCTTTCTGCGCGGGATCGACGTTCACCGGGGCCCGGCGCCCGGTGACGCGCTCGATCATCGCGAGCACGTCCTTCACCGAGACCCGCGATCCGCCCCCGATATTGTACACGCGCCCCGCCACCCCGCGCGTGGCGGCCAGGACGTTGGCCGCGACGGCGTCGGAGACGAACGTGAAGTCGCGCGTCTGGTCGCCGTCGCCGTAGACGCCGATCGGCTCGTCGAGGATCGTCGCGCGCAGGAACTTGTGGAACGCCATGTCGGGCCGCTGCCGCGGCCCGTAGACGGTGAAGTAGCGCAGCGAGACCGTCGGCACCTGAAAGTTGGCGAAGTACAGGTAGCAGAGCTGTTCGGCCGCCAGCTTCGACACGCCGTAGGGCGAGACCGGCTCCGGCAGCGCGTCCTCGCGCATCGGCATCGCGACGCGATCGCCGTACACGGACGAGCTCGAGGAGTAGACCAGCCGCTCGAGCGCCGGCATCCTGGTCGCGGCTTCGAGCAGGACCTGCGTGGCCTCGATGTTGTTGACCGTATAGATCGCGAAATCGCGGCCCCAGCTCTTTCGCACCCCGGCCTGCGCCGCGAGGTGGAACACATGCGTGCGATCGTGGAGGACGGCAGTCAGGTCGAGGTCCTGAATGCGCGATTCGATGAAGCGGAAGCGCGCATGGCTCAGCGCGGCGGTAAGATTCCGCTCCTTGACGGCCCTCGGGTAGTAATCGGTGAAGCAGTCGACGCCGACGACGTCCGCGCCGTCTGCGAGGAGCCGGTCCGTGAGCGTCGAGCCGATGAAGCCGGCGCAGCCGGTGACGAGCGCGTTCACGACAGCACGACCCGCACGCGATCCGGCAGCCGGCAGGGACGTCCGCTGCGGTCGATCGTCGCGTGGACCGTCGTCCCGGTGGCCAGCGTGGCGGCGTCGGCCGTTCGCACGACTTCGTAGGTGAACTTCACGCGCACGGGCGACAGCATCTCGCCGGTCGTGCGGATCTCGATCTCGTCGTCGTACTTCGCCGACTCGCGGTACGTGCAATGTGCGTCGATCACGGGCAGGCCGAAGCCCTCGGTCTCCATCTGGCGGTAATTCCAGCCGGATTCCCGGAGCAGATCGGTCCGGCCCACCTCGAACCAAACGAAGTAATTCGCGTAGTACACAACCCCCATCTTGTCGGTTTCGGCATAGCGCACGCGCACCCGGGAAATGGATGGAGCAGGGCTCACCGGGTGACCGGCGAGGTGAGGGCGCCGATCGCGGCCGCCTTGAGCTCGCGGGTGGCGCGCTCCGGGTCCGGCGAGTTGAACACCGCCGATCCGGCGACGACGATGCGCGCGCCGGCCGCCACGACGCGTGCGATGTTGAGCTGATCCACCCCGCCGTCGATCTCGACCGGCGCAGGATTTCCCGCCGCATCGAGCAGGGCGCGCACCTCCCGGAGTTTGGACTCGCTGCGCGGGATGAAAGTCTGTCCCCCGAAGCCGGGGTTGACCGACATCACCAGGATGAAGTCGACGTCGCGGGCAATCTCGGTAAGGGCCGCGACCGGCGTGCCCGGGTTGATGGCGACGCCCGCCTTCACGCCCAGCGCCTGGATCGCGTGGACCGTACGATGCAGGTGCCGGAGGGTTTCGACGTGCACCGAGATCATCGCGGCGCCCGCCTCGGCAAACGCGTCCAGGTAGCGATCGGGATCCTCGATCATCAGGTGCACGTCGAGCGGCACCGTCGCGATCCGCTTGAGCGACCTGACGACCGGCACCCCGATCGTGATGTTCGGCACGAAGTGGCCGTCCATCACGTCCACGTGAATCAGATCCGCGCCGCCGCGCTCCGCCGCGGCGACGGCATCGCCCAGCCTGGCGAAATCGGCCGACAGAATCGACGGCGCGATGAGCACGCTCACCGGCTGACCTCGAGGGAAATGGGCTCGCCCGGCCCAATCTGGAATCCGCCCTGCGGGCTCTGCCGGATCACGACGCCGGCGGCCACTCCGGGATACGGAACCGATCCGACCACCGCGACGCGGAAGTTGCGATTGCGCAGGATGTCGGCGGCGCGGTCGCCGTCGACGCCGATGAGATCGGGCATCACGTAGCTGGCGCCGCGCTCGCCGCGGTTCACCAGCAGCGCCACGTGGCCCGCCGGGCTCTTGGCCGGGGGCGTCTGCGCGACGACGACGTCAGGAGCGAAATCCTGCGAGCGCATCTCGGAGATGTCAGACACGGTGAGGCCGTCCTGCGAAAGGCGCAGCTGGGCGGTCCGCTCCGTTTCGCCGACGAGCAGCGGCATCGTCGCCGATCGCAGGCCCGCGCTCAGCCAGATCTTGACGCTGCGCTGGCGCCTGGCGACCGAGCCCGGCGCCGGCTCCTGCGCGAGCACGCGTCCGGCGCCCACCTTCGGATCCGGACGCCGGCTCTCGTCCACGTTCATCGCGAGCCCGAGGTTCGCGGCAAGCGCCGTCGCTTCGTTCGCCGTGCGGTTGGTGAAGTCGGGGACCTGGACCTCGCGCGCGCGCAGGGCGACGCGCATCGACGCGGCGGCAAAGAGCACGTAGGTCGCCAGCAAGCCGCCGCCAAGCAGCACGAGCTTTCCCGCGCTCCAGACGCGCGTTCTCAAGGCCATGGATGTCCCAAAGCGTACTACAGCTGACGGGCCGACACACGGGCCGGCCCCTGCGGGCATGATGGAAGGCGTACCCGCGGCTGCCACGAACGGGTTGGTGGGGCGGACGCGTGTGACTTTCCTACCCCCGGCGTTGGAACACGGCGCCGAAGAACGCCTCGAGACCGTGGAGGTGCGGTTGCGTGCGGAGGTGGCCGCGCCGATCGATCAGCGTCGCCGCCAGGCGCGACGTCGCCTCGCCGGCGTGCAGTGGCGTGAAGCCGGGCGTCGTCGCGAGAAACGCGGCGGTGACCGCTTCATTCTCTTCGGGCTCGCTGGAGCAGGTCGCATAGACGAGGCGGCCGCCGGGCGCGACCTGGTCGGCCGCGCGCTGAAGCATCGTCAACTCGGCGGCGGCGAGAGACGGCAGGTCCTGTTCGCGCCGGCGCCAGCGGATGTCCGGATCGCGCCGCAAGGTGCCGAGGCCGGAGCAGGGCGCATCCACCAGCACGCAATCGAATACCGGTCCGAAGGGGAGCGGCTCCAGCAGATTCGCCTGGACAATCCGGACGTTGCCGGCCCCGCTCGCGGCGACCGTGCGGCGAAGGAGGTCGATGCGGCGACTGCGGACATCGCAGGCGACGACGAGGCCGCGACCTTCCAGCAGGGCCGCCAGCGCCGTCGTCTTGCCGCCGGGCGAGGCGCACGTGTCGAGCAGGCGCGGCAGCGCGCGGTCGCCGGCCAGCAGCGTCACGAGCTGCGACGCTTCGTCCTGCACGACGAACCAGCCGTGCTCCTTCCCGGCGCCGCGCAGCGGGTGCCCTTCGTCGACGACGAGGCCGTCGGGCGCATAGGCGGTGGGATGCACGCGGATCTCGTCCTTCGCGAGCCACTCGATCAGCGCCTCGCGGGTCGTCTGGAGCCGGTTGGCGCGCAGCGTCACCGAGCCCGGCGTGTTGTTGAACTTCATCCACGCCTCCGCCGTGTCGAGCCCGAGGCGCTCGTACCATCGGCCGGCGAGCCAGCGTGGGTGCGACAGCGTCACGCTCAGATACTCGAGCGCCGACTCGCGGTCGGCCGGATCGGAGGGCCGCGGCGGCAGCGGCAACGACGCGCGGCGTCGCGAAATGGACCGTAGCACGGCGTTGACGAACCCGCTGGCGCTTCGCTTTCCAGCGCGCTTCGTCAAGTCGACCGCATCGTCGACGACGGCGGCGGCCGGGACGCGCGTGAGGTAGAGCAGCTGGTAGGCGCTGAGACGAAGGATCTCGACAATCTCCGGGTCGAGACGATCGATCGCGCGTCTGGAGAATTCGACGATCAGGTGATCGAGCGCCGCGCGCCAGCGCTGGACGCCGCTGGCGATTTCCGCGGCGAGCGCGCGATCGCGCTCGTCGGTGAGGCCGCCGCGCGCCAACGCCGTCGCCGTCGGGAGATCGGAGTGGCCGGCGGAGACGGCGCAGAGAATGTCGTACGCCGCGACGCGCGCCGGCGCGATCATGATGCGTCGGGAGGATTCGGCTTTCCGCTCCCGCCGACGCCGTTGGACGGCGAAGGCGGAAGCCGGGCCGCGGTCGTGAAGCGGTCGCCGGCGGTCAGGCGATGACCGGCCAGGAACTCGCGCGCGCCCATCGAACGCTTGCCCTCGGCCTGGATCTCGACGATGCGCAGGAGGCCGTCGCCGGTCGAGACCGTCAGCCGATCGCCCTCGGCTTCGAGGATGGTGCCCGGCGGCGCGGGAGCGATTCCGCCTGCGTCAGCCGGCAGGGGGCCGGGGCCGTCAGTCCCCGGCGCCTCCAGCCTCGAGCGCCGGAGGATCACCCGCTTGCCGTGGATGACGCTGAAGGCATGCGGCCAGGGATGCAGGCCGCGAATCAGGTTGTGCACGCGGACCGCCGGCCAGTTCCAGTCGATCGCGCCGTCGTCTTTCGTCAGCCGGTGCGCGTACGTCGCCAGCGCGTCGTCCTGCGGGCGTTCCACCGCGTGGCCGCCTGCCATCTGATCGACGACGGCGACGAGCAGCCGCGCGCCGATCCGCGCGAGCGCGTGCTCGACCTCGTCGCTCGTGTCGTCCGGCCCGATCGGATGATGCGCCGTGACGATGATGCCGCCGGCGTCCAGCGCCTTGACGACCCGCATGATCGTGACGCCCGTACCCGTCTCCCCGGCGATCACGGCGCGATGCACCGGAGCGGCCCCGCGATAGCGGGGCAGCAGCGAGGCGTGGACGTTGATCATGCCGAGCCTCGGCGTGGCCAGCATGACGTCGGTGAGGATCCGCCCATACGCGGCGACGACGCCGAGGTCCGCGCGCCACTCGGCGAGGCGCTCGAGAAACGCGGGATCCCTCATGCGATCCGGCTGCAGGATCGGCAGGCCGGCGGCGAGTGCCCTCGCCTTCACCGGCGCATCGGACGTTTTCTGACCGCGGCCGCGAGGCCGATCCGGCTGCGTCACGACGCCGACCACCGTGTGCGGGGCTGCCGCGAGCAGGGCGTCGAGCGACGGCACCGCGAAATCGGGCGTGCCGAAGAACACGAAGCGCAGCGGTGGAACCGCCGGCACGGGCGTTCTCCGCACGTCGCGATGCGGCGCGGTCCCCGACCCGGTCACCATTTGCCGGCGCGCGTGAGCTTCTGGATCTTCCGCACGATGAGATCGCGCTTGATCCCGCGCAGCCGGTCGACGAACAGGGCGCCGTCGAGGTGATCCAGCTCGTGTTGAAAGGCGCGGGCCAGGAGGCCCGTGCCCTCGTGTTGCTGCGGCTCGCCGTGCCGGTCGAGGCCCTTGACGACGGCGCGCATCGGACGCATCACCGTCGCGTTGAAGCCGGGGACGCTCAGGCAGCCTTCTTCTTCCAGCTGCACGCCGTCGCGCTCGACGAACTCGGGGTTGACCATGACAATCAGCCCATTCGGATCACGGCCGACCGAGATGTCGACGACGAAAATCCGCAGCGGCACGCCGATCTGCGTCGCGGCCAGCCCCACGCCGGGCGCGGCATACATCGTCTCGATCATGTCGTCGATGAGGCGATCGATGTCCGGGGTCACGGCGTCCACGGGACGGGCTTTGTCGTGGAGCAGGGAGTCGCCGTATTTGAGAATCGGTCGAATCATTAATTGACGTGGGAACGCAAAACGCGCAAAGGCCGCAAAGAATACTTTACTCGGGAAAGCCGTTCACGACCCGTTTGACGCCGTCCTGCAGCCATCTGACGTTGAAGTTTATCAACAGGCCAAGCGCGAGCTTCAACTGCCGCAGGTATGACAGCAACTGGGCACTGTGGACCCGTTCGAGCCGTTCGATGGCCTTGACCTCCACCACGACAGAATCGTCAACGAGCAGATCCAAGCGGTAACCGCAGTCCAGATGATGTCCACGGTACACAAGGGGCAGGGATTTCTGGCGCTCGATCTTATGGCCGAGAGCACTGAGCTCAAAACAGAGGCAGGCCTCGTAAGCAGACTCGAGCATCCCGGCCCGAGTTCGGTATGAACGCGCAACGCAGCGCCGATGATGACGTTGGATAGGTCGTTGAGGCGGTCTCGCTCGGATTGCTCTGGCATCCGGCCGCTCGATGCAAGAATCGTGGCGGCGGCGAAAGGTGTTTTTTGCGGGCTTAGCGGTCTTTGCGTTCCCCTAGGTGCGGGTAAACCGTGCCGCGGTGCGGGTAGCGAACGCCTTCCAGTTCACTACGATTTCCTCGACCGAGTCGCCGCCGAATTTTTCGAGGACGGCGTCGGCGAGCACGATCGCGACCATCGCTTCGCCGACGACGGCGGCGGCGGGGACCGCGCAGACGTCGCTGCGCTCGATCGCCGCAGGGCTCGCGGTCATCGTCGTCAGGTCGACGGAGCGGAGCGGCTTCATCAGCGTCGAGATCGGCTTCATGTACGCCGTGACGCGCAGGTCCTGGCCGTTGGTGACGCCGCCTTCGAGGCCGCCCGCGTTGTTGGTCGGCCGCGCGAGCGGGATCGGCGTGTCGGCGGCCGAGCCCGGCAGGATCTCGTCGTGAACGCGCGAGCCGGGTACATCGGCGACGGCGGGTCCGCGGCCGATCCCGACGGCCTTGATCGCCGGAATCGACATCAACGCCTGCGCGAGCCGGCCGTCGAGCTTCCGATCCCAATGGACGTAGCTGCCGAGGCCTGGTGGGACGGCGTGCGCGATGACCTCGAAGGCGCCGCCCATCGTGTCGCCGGCCTCGCGCGCCTTGTCGATCGCCGCGATCATCTGCTGCTCGACCGTGGCGTCGGCGCAATGCAGCGGCGCATCGGCCGCAATGGCGCGCGCCTGGGCGAAGGTGATCGCCAGCGGATCGGCCAGCGCCGCCGCGCCGATCCGCACGACGTGGCTGACGATCTCCGCGCCCACGCACCGCAGCAGCTGGCGCGCGATCGCGCCGACCGCCACCCGCGCGGCGGTCTCCCGGGCGCTCGCGCGCTCGAGGACGTTGCGCATGTCCTCGTGCCCGTACTTGACGAAGCCGGCGAGGTCGGCGTGCCCGGGGCGCGGCCGCGTGACGGGCGTTCGATCGGCGCCCGACGCCTCCGGCGGCATCTCGGCCTGCGAGTACATCGTGCGCTGCCAGTTGTCCCAGTCCTTGTTGGGAATCATCAGGGCGATCGGACCGCCGGTGGTCAGGCCGTGGCGGATGCCGCTGAGCGGCTCGGCGCGGTCCGACTCGATCAGCATCCGGCGTCCGCGGCCGTAGCCGGTCTGGCGCCGTCGCAGCTCGGAGGTGAGCGCGTCCATGTCGATCGCCAGGCCGGCAGGGACGCCTTCGATGATCGCCACCAGCGCCTTGCCGTGCGACTCGCCGGCGGTCAGAAAACGCAACATGAGCCGTTCATTCTATCCGAAATATTTGCCTCGTCTGGACGGCGAACCCGCGATCGGCCGAGCGATTCTCGCGGGCCACCGTCTTGCACCGGCGATCGCCATGCAGCTCGTCGCGGATCGGTTCGCGGTGCACGAAGACGGACGCGCGTTCGATCTCGCCACTGGTGCGCGCGTCACGCTCATCGTGGGAAGCGCCGGCGGCGTTTCCGAGCAGCTGCGATGGACCGAGCGCTGTTCGTCCCGGCGTGCGTTGTGTCATCGCGCGATGGCGCCGCTGGTCGACTTCGGCCTGACCGGCGAATCGTCCCGGTTCGAAGCGTGGGGGAGCGGATATCCGGGCCGGGAGCCGGAAGAATTGCGGATGGCGGATTGCGGATTGCGGAGTGGATTGAGGATTACAGACTGCGGATTGCGGATGATCGAGCAACCTGCGGTGGCCGCGCTGGCGGAGATGTTTCAGATCGACGGTGACGCGCGCCCACGGGTGTCGTCGCTGGTGGGGCCGGCCGGAGCGGGGAAGCGCGTGGTTGTCGGTGAGCTGGCGCGGATCGCGCGCGTGAAGGGCTTTGTGCCGGTGTCGGCGCCGTTGATCGCCTCGCGACAGGCCGACCTGTGGCGCGGGCGCAGCCTGTTCGTGGTCGCCGAATCGGCAGACGAGGGATCGTGGACGGCATTTCTGAACGCCGCGCTGCAGCATGCGGAGCCGCACGTGCTGCTGCTCGTCGGGGAGGACGAATGCCGATCGATCGGCACGATCGTCGTTCCGCGGTTGCCGATCGAGGGGCTGGTCGCGGCGGTCTGGCCCTCGGTCGTGGGTAGCCCGCTGGAGCGGACGGCCCGCCGGGCAGCGGAGCGTGCGAACGGGCTGCCCGGGCGCTTCGTGCGGTTGCTGTGGCCGGAGTGGAAGGAGAGCGAGTTGCCGGAACGGGGCGCGCGTCGACGACGGCTGCCGCGGGTCGCGGAAGCGCCGACGGTGTACGGCGTCGCAGAACCGGGGGAAGCGGTGTTCGACGCTGCGCCGAATCCCTGCGCGTGGCCGGCGCCGGGAGAGCTGGCGGCGCTGCGCCGGAGAATGGATCACGCGCTGGGCGACCTCGCACGCGGCCGTCATGCGCCCGGAGTCCGACAGCTGCGTCAGGCGGTCGGGAGTCTGGCACGGCGGGGCGCCTGGAGCGACGCCGCACGCGGCGCGCTGGCGCTGGCCGGTTCGCTGCTGCGGCGCGGGCGCACCCGCGAGGCACAGACGATCGCCGGGGAAGGACGCGATTACGCGACGCGCGCCGGTGAGGAGGCGACGCTGCTCGATCTCGCGATCCTGAGCGGCGACGCGTGGATCGACATGGGGCGGCTCGACGAGGCCGACAGCGTTCTCGGCGCGGCGCTGGCCGCGGCTCGCGCCCGGCAGGATCCCGAACGCATAGCCGCCGCGTCGGTTGGGCTCGCGCGTAGCGCGTACTGGCGCGGGGAGTACGCGGCCGCCGAGGCCATTCTCGACGCGGCGCCGGAGGTGCCGGCCCAGCGCGTGCGCCGCGTGCTGCTGACCTCGCGCATCGCGGTCGGCCGGGGCGATCTGAACCGCGCGATGCTCCTGCTGGCCACGATCGCCGAGGTTACCGCCGCTGTCATGTGGGTGACGGCCCTCGTGCACCTGGCGGTCGGTGATCTGAACGCCGTGCAGCGCGATCTGTCCGAGACGCTGACGCTGGCGCGCGCCGCCCGCGATCCCCAACGGGTGACCCGCGCGCGGCTGCTGCGTGCCGAGGTCGAGCGGGGGAGAGGGCGGCCGGCGGCGGCGCTCGCCCAGCTGCAGCGGCTCCGGCGGTTCATGACCGCGGCGACCACGATCGTCCGGGCGCGGTGGCAGGTCGCCACGGCGCTCTCGGCACCGGAGGCCAGCCCGCAGGACACGATCGCCAAGCATGTCCAGGGGACCGGCGTCGGCGCGCTTGCGCTCTACACGGCGGTGCGCCGGACGGGTGGTCTGGGACCGGCCGGCGCCGATCCGTTCGCCGACGAGCTCGTCGCGATCCTGCGCGTCTGTCAGACGGCCACCGACGACATCGAGCCGCTCACAGCCGTCTGCGCGCGCCTGCGAAAGCATCTCCACGCGGTAGCGGTCGCGTTCGTGGCCATACGCGGCGAGCGCGTGCAGACGATCGCGTGGGACGGTGCACGGCTCGAGACCGACATCGCCCAGCGGGCCGCCGCCGCCGGCATCGCCATCGCGCCCCATCGCCAGCACGATCGGATCGAGGCCGCCGCGCCGATCGAGTACGGCGGCGACCTCGTGGGCGTGCTCTGCGCCCGTTGGACGATTGGCTCGACCTGCGACGACACGTCCCGCGCGACTCCCGTGTTGGCCATGAGCGCGGCGGCCACGGCGCCGATGCTGGCGGCCGTGATGGCGCGGGACGCGCGCGCCGACGCGGAACCGGGAGCGATCCTCGGCTCGACCCCGGTCATCGCCGAGCTGCGGCAGAACGTCGAGCGCGCCGCCGCGGCGCCGTTCGCCGTCCTGGTCGAGGGCGAAAGCGGCAGCGGTAAGGAGCTGGTCGCCCGCGCGATCCATCGCGGAAGCCCGCGCCGGCACAAACCGTTCTGCACGCTGAACTGCGCGGCGCTGCCCGAGGATCTCGTCGAGGCGGAGTTGTTCGGCCATACGCGCGGCGCCTTCACGGGCGCGATCGCCGATCGCCCCGGCGTGTTCGAAGAGGCGCACGGCGGCACGCTGTTCCTCGACGAGATCGGGGAGCTGACGCCGCGCGCCCAGGCCAAGGTGCTGCGCGTGATGCAGGACGGCGAGCTGCGCCGCGTGGGCGAGAACGTGTCGCGCCGCGTCGACGTCCGCATCGTGTCGGCGACCAACCGCGCGCTGCGGCGGGAGGTCGACGAGGGACGGTTCCGCCTGGATCTGCTGTATCGCCTGGATGTCGTCCGCATCACGGTGCCGCCTTTGCGCGATCGGCGCGAGGATGTCCCCATGCTCGCCCGGCAATTCTGGCGCGACGCGACCGCGCGCGTCGGCAGCCGCGCGACGCTGGGCGCCGCGACGCTGGCCGCGCTGGCGCGCTATGACTGGCCCGGCAACGTGCGCGAGCTGCAGAACGTGCTGGCCGCGCTCGCCGTGCGGGCGTCCAGCCGGGGCGTCGTGCCGGCGTCGGCGCTGCCGCCATCTTTTGCCGACTGCGGACAGGCCGAGGTGTGGACGCTCGACGAGGCGCGGCGCACGTTCGAGCACCGCTTCGTCCGGGCCGCGCTGGTGCGGACCGGCGGCCATCGCGGACGCGCGGCCGCCGAGCTCGGCGTGACGCGGCAGGGATTGACCAAGCTGATGAGTCGACTTGGAATTCAGACTTAAGAATGCAGCATGCAGCATTCGCGCGAAGTCCAAATTCCAAATTCTGAATGCCGAATTCCTCCTTCAGCGGACGCGGCCGGCGAGCAGGAGGAGCGCTTTGTTCTTCGGCTCCTTTTCGAGGCCCCGCGCGATCGTGGCACGGGCCGCTGGCCGGTCGCCCGCGCGGAGCTCGGCGTCGGCGAGCGACGTCATCAGCCGTAGGTCGTTCGTGTTCGACCGAACGGCCTTGGTCAGCCATCGGACGGCCGTGTCCGGATCGTTCAAGCGCAGCGAGAGTGACGCGATCCGCGTCGCGCGCGGCACCAGGTCAGCGGCGTTCGCCGTCAGCCCGCCGTATTGAATCAGTGCCTGGCGCGCCGGGTCCAGGTGGCTCTGCTTCTCGGCGGTCGAGGCGTAGAGCAGCAGCGCCTGCGGATCGATCGGGAACCGCAGCGTCGCCTGCTGCAGCGCGTGCTCGGCGCCGTCCACGTCACCTTCCTGAAGCAGCGCGCGCCCGTACAGCGTGAGGGTCTCGCTCGTCGCCGCGGGGCTCGACGCCACGCGCTGGAGCGCTTCGCGCGCCTTGCTGAGGAACGCGCGGTCGTCGCGAGGCCGCTCGAGCCACACTTTGCCCAGCGCGCGGTAGATCTCCGGCTCGTTCGGACTGCGCTCGAGCGCGCCGCTCAGCGTCAGCACCGCCAGATCCCAGCGTCCCGCGCGTGCGTGGGCGAGGCCGATCGCGACCTGCCGCGTCACACGATCGCGATCGAGGCCGGCGAGGATCTGGAGCTGGTCGAGCTCTTCGCCGTGCCGGTCGAGCGATCCGTAGAGATCCGCGAGCTCTTCGCGCGCCGGCACGTGGCCGGGCGCCAGCGCCAGCGCTTTTTCGAGCGCCGCCAACGCGTCGGGCAGGCGGCGTCGCTCGCGCAGGCAGACGCCGAGAAGGTACTGCGCATCCGCCAGGCGGTCGTCCAGCCTCACGGTGTCCTTCAGCGCCGCGATCGCGCCATCGACGTCGCGGTCGCGGTAGCGCGCGAGCGACAGCTTGTAGGTCACGCGGGCGGATCGGTCGTCGAGCCGCACGCACCGCTCGTACGCCGAGGCCGCGCGCGCGTAGATCTGCGACTGAAAGAGGGCGTCGCCGAGCGCTTCCAGGGGGCGGGTCGCGGTCGGGTCGAGCCTGGCGGCGGTGCGGAAGTCGCGCGCGGCGGCGTCGAGGTCGCCGCGGTCGCCGCGCCGCAGGTACGTCTGCCCGCGACGCAGGTAGGCCAGCATCGAGTCCGGCCGCACGGCGATCGCGCCGCTGTAGGCCTCGATGGCGTTGAACGTCAGGTCGTCCCGCAGGGCGGTGTCGCCCCGGTTCAGCAGCGCGCTGTAATTGCGCTGGGCGACCGCCTGATACGCGGCGGCGCCTCCGGCGACGGCGAGCGCCAGCACCGCCAGCGCGAAGATCATCCGCTTCACGATGGCTCTATCCTACCAGCGGAGCGGAACTTTCGGGCCGCGGCGGGGTCTAACTTGATATAGTGGAATGCTCTGTGAAACAGGTCCGCGCCGCCAGTTGGTTAGACGTCGGCGGCCGCGAGGCGGCGCTCGTGCAGCGGTGCGCGGTGGGGGAGCAGCAGGCCTGCACCGAGTTGGTCGCCGAGCATCAGCGCATGGTGATCCAGCTGGCGATGAACCTGCTGAGCGACCGCGACGAAGCGCTCGACCTGTCCCAGGAGGTCTTCCTCCGGGTGTTCCGCACGATCCAACGCTTCCGCGGCCAATCGAGCCTTCGCACCTGGATCTACCGGATTGCGGTCAACCAGGCGCGCAACCGGCACCGGTTCTGGCGCCGGCGCCACCGCGCGGATCAGGTCTCGCTCGATCAGCATATCGCCGCGCACGGCGAGTTCCGATCGAACGGCGACTCGACGCCCGATCGCGTGTTCGCACAGAAGGAGTTGGGGGAGCGCCTCCAGACCGCGCTCGACCATCTGCCGTTCGACCAGCGCACCGCGATCGTGCTGCGCGAGATCGACGGCTTGAGCTACGAAGAGATTGCGTTTTCGCTCGGCGTGGCGGTGGGCACCGTCAAGTCGCGCCTCACACGGGCCCGTCAGGCGCTGCGTCTCGAGTTGCGCGAGGCGAGGATCTCATGAAGTCGCTGAGTTGCGCATCCGCCCGGCGGCGGCTGCAGGCGTTTCACGACCGCGAACTCGCCATCCCCGAACACATCGCCGTCAGTGCGCACGTCGAATGGTGCCGGCGCTGCACCCGGGCGCTCGCGGAGATCCGCGAGGTCGGCGCGGCGCTGCAGTCCGTCCTGCCCGGACGCCTGGTGCTGTCGCAGGAAGACGCCGCGGTGTTTACGGGCACCGTCGTCAACCGGCTCAAGGCCGAAGACGATGCGTCGCTGTTTGCGCGCATGCGGGTCATGTTCGAAGACATGCGTCTGGGCTACGCCGGACTCGGCGCCACCGCCGCCACGATTGCCTGCATCGTCGT
>JAYVYV010000084.1:0-13670 GCA_043783985.1 Acidobacteriota bacterium
GGGGGAAGGGCCGGCCGGCATGGCCGTCGCCGAGCTCTCGGTTCGAGGCGTGATGCAGAGCCGTGGCGCGCTGGTCGCCATGATCGAGGGGCCCGACAAGAAGACCTACATCGTGCACGCGGGCGACAAGCTCCAGGACGGCACGATCAAGAGCATTACGCCCCAGGGACTGGTCGTCGTTCAGGAAGTCAACGATCCGCTGTCTTTGATCAAGCAGCGGGAAGTTCGCAAATTGCTGCGATCGCTCGAGGACGCCAAGGAATGACTGTTCACCGGGGCCTTGCCCTGCTTCTCACCGTTGCGGCGGCGGGCGCGCTCGTGAGCGCCTCCGCGCCCCCCGGCACCATCGCCCCCGTGCGGCTGAACGCGATTACCACGCGGGTGCACGCCAGGGGCGCGTCGCTCGTCATCGAGGCGAGCGAGCCGGTGGCCTACACGACGTCGCGGCCCGACCCGCTCACCGTCCTGCTCGACTTCCGCAACGTGTCGGCCACCGACGTCGCCAACTCGGTGACCGCGGACGTGAAGAGCCCGATTGCCCGCGTGTCCGTGGAGGCGGCCGAATCGCTCGGCGCGCCCGCCTCGCGCGTGCGCATCGCCCTGTCGCAGCCGGTCGCGCATCACGTGCGGAGCGACCGCAATACCGTCATCGTCGACTTCGACAGGCCGTCGGCCAAAGCGCCGCCGTACGTGCTGCCGCCAAGCAGCCGTCAGCCGGCAGCCGTCGTGCAGACGTCCGGCGCGCCCGACGCGATGCAGGCGCTCCAGGACGTGCCGGCCCCGGATCCGATTGCGTTGCTCGGCCTCGACGACGGCGCCGGCGGGCCGTCGGCAACGTCGATCACGATGGTCAGCGCGCCCACCGTGCCCCGGCCGATCGTGATCCAGGGACCGAATGCCGCGGGCGCCAGACTGGCCGCCGTGCAGTCGCAGCCAGCGGTCCTCGCGCAGACGCCCGCCGAGCAGATCGGCAACGGCGGGCGCGGGCGCCAGTTCACGGGCCACCCGATCAGCCTCGACTTCCAGGGCGCCGATCTGCGCGCCGTGCTACGCACCTTCGCCGAGATCAGCGGGTTGAACATCGTCATCGACCCGGCGGTGCAGGGCACGGTGGACGTGGCGCTGCGCGATGTGCCGTGGGATCAGGCGCTCGACATCATCCTTCGCGCGAACAAGCTGGGCTACTCGGTGGATGGCACCATCGTGCGCATCGCCCCGAACAGCGTGCTGAAAGTCGAGGAGGACGAGCGAAAGGCGCTCCTCGAGTCGCAGAACGACGCGAGCCAGCTGGGCACGCTGCAGCGGCAGCTGAGCTACGCGAAAGGCGAGGAAGTCGCGACGCTGCTGAAGACGGCGAACGTCCTCACCAAGCGCGGGCAGGCGAATGTGGATGCGCGGACGAACACGCTCATCGTTCGCGACGTGCCGAGCCAGTTTCCGGAGATCACCACGCTCATCGACGGCATCGACCGCGCGCAGCCCCAGGTCGAGATCGAAGCGCGCATCGTGCAGACCAACAAAACCTACGCCCGCGCGCTCGGCGTCCAGTGGGGCTTCGGCGGGCGCGTCGATCCGTCGCTCGGCAACACGACGAACCTCGCGTTTCCCAACAGCGGCAGCCTGACCGGCCGCGTCGGCGGCACGCAAGGCCCCGCGACCGGGTCGACGACCGGCCAGCCGACCGCCGTGAACCTGGGCGTGGCCGGCCCGAACAGCGGCGTCGGCCTCGCGCTCGGCTCGGTCAACGGCGCGTTCAACCTCGACGTGGCGCTGACGGCGCTCGAAAGCTCGGGCAACGGCCGCCTCCTCTCCACGCCGCGCGTGACGACGCAGAACAACGTCGCCGCCGAGATGACCCAAGGCGTGCAGATTCCCATCCAGACGGTGGCGAACAACACGGTGACGGTGAGCTTCAAGGACGCCGCGCTGACCCTCAAGGTCACGCCGCAGATTACCTCGGCGAACACCGTCATCATGCTGATCTCAGTAGAGAACGCAACGCCCGACTTCAGCCGTCAGGTCAACAACATCCCGCCGATCAACACCCAGCGCGCCAACACGCAGGTGCTCGTGAGCGACGGGCAGACGACCGTGATAGGCGGAATTTACGTGAGCAACTCGACCCTGGCGACCGACAAGACGCCGGGTCTGGGGAATATTCCGCTGCTGAAGTGGCTGTTCAAGCGCGAGCGGGTGGACGAGTCGAACACCGAGCTGCTCATCTTCATCACGCCGCGCATCATCAAGAGCTGACGGTAGGGACGATATGCGTTATTCCACTCGACTGATTGGGCTCGCTGCGCTCGTCGCGGTCAACGTTTCCTGCGGGGACGTCGTACGCCAGGGTAGCTCGCCGGTGTTCCTGGTGATCGATCTGCTCCAGGGCATCCGCGGCGGCCCGACGGTGGGCCAGGCGACGAGCACGCTCGTCTCAGACGTCATCACGAACGTCACGACGCCGGCCGCTTCTTGCGGGCTGCCGCTGCCGCCGTGTCCGATTACGTTCGGCGATAGCGGCACGGCGACCTTGCGCGCGCCGCTCAAGGATGTCGGCGCGACAGGCACCCTCTCGCCGACGACGAACAACGAGGTTACGATCAACCGCGTCCACGTCGCGTACTCGCGCGCCGACGGCCGCAACACGCCGGGCGTTGACGTGCCCTATGCATTCGACACCGCAGTCACCGGGACGATTCCGGCCGGCGGCACGTTGACCCTCGGCTTCGAGCTCGTCAGGAACGTGGCGAAACAAGAATCGCCGCTGGCGCAGTTGAAAACGAGCCCGAACATCCTCTCGGTGATCGCCACGGTGACCTTCTACGGTGTGGATCGCGTCGGGAACGCGATTCAGGCCACGGGTTCTATACAAATCGAATTCGGAAATTTTCCAGACTAAACGACATAACAGGAAACCATGTCATTTACATACCTTCGCCGGATCGCGATCGCAATGGCGCTTCTTGCGACCGCCGGCTGCACGATCAAGACCGCGGAGGCCCCGACGCTCGCCGGTCCCTCGGGTCTGGCACAGACAATCAGCCTCACCGCTACGCCTGACACCATCAGCCAGGACGGCAGTTCTGTGTCGACGATCGTGGCGACCGCCGTCAAGAACGGAACACCACTGGCGAACCTGGAACTGCGCTTCGACATGTTTGTCCGCGGTGTCGTGCAGGACTTCGGAACCCTGCTGCCGGGGCGCACCGTGAGGACCAACGCCAACGGCGTCGCGAGTGTGATTTTTACCGCCCCGCCGAGCTCTCCGAGCGGCTTTTTTGGTACGTGTGAAGGTCTGCCGGGCACTTGTGTGGAGATTCAAGCCTCCCCCACTGGGACGTCATTCGATATTTCAGCGCTACAGTCAGGGTCTGTCCGCATTCGCCTGGCGCCGCCTACGATCATCGCGCCCGCCCCGGATCCCGCTGCTCCGATCGCACGGTTCACATTTTTCCCGGTTCCCGTCCGCCCGCTGACGAACATCAACTTTACTGCCGCGTCCAGTACCGCGACGGCGGGGCGAACAATAAAGACCTACGCTTGGGATTTTGGCGACGGCACCACCAAGACCGGGGTGACCGTCAGCCACGACTTCGGATTGCCGGGCGTGTACCTCGTGACGCTGACGGTGACGGACGACTTTGGTCTGCAGGGCGTGTTCTCGAGCCCAATCAGCGTGAATTGATCAGTGTCCGACAACCAGCGCATCGAAGATCTCCGGCGCCGGGTCCAGAAGGACCCGGCGTCGATCGCCTTCGCTCAGCTCGCGGAGGAGTGCCGCCGGGCGGGTCTCTACCAGGAAGCCGTCGACGTCTGCCGAGCAGGACTCGATCTCCATCCCGGATATCTCTCCGCGCGCGTGACGCTGGGCCGCGCGCTCATCGAACTGAACGATCCCGACACGGCGCTCGGCGAGCTCGAGCACGTCCTCAAGAGCGCCCCGGAAAACCTCGCCGCGATCCGCGGCCTGGCCGAAATCCACCACCGGCAGGGATCGCTCACGCTGGCGCTCGCGCAGTATCGGGCGGCGCTGGCCCTCGCGCGCAACGATCCCGATCTGCAGCGGACCGTCGACGAGCTCGCGCGTCAGGTCGAGCCGCCGGTGCCGCCGGCCTCGTCCGACGGACTCTCGTTCGAGCAGGTGCAGAACGAGTTTCTGATGAACCTCCCGGCGCCTCCGCCAGTCCCGTCGTCGCCGGCACGGCCGGCTTCGGCGAGGCAGCCCACGCCGCCGCCGGCCATCCATCTCGCCCCTTCCCCCGAACCGGTGCCGGCCGCCGCCGTCGAGATCGACAAGGCCTCTGAAGACACCGCCGAGCGCGATCACGCCGTGCAGGTGATCGCCGCGCTCGAACAGTGGCTCGACGCCGTCCATGTCTCACGCGCCCAGCCCCGCGCTTAGCCTGCGTCAACAGATCGTCCGGCGGGAGCTCGCGGCGCGCGGCCTCGATGCGCTCGTGATCACCTCGTTACCGAACATCCTCTACCTGACCAACTTCAGCGGCAGCTCCGCGACCGTGGTCCTCACCGCCGAGCGCCTGCTGTTCATCACCGATTTTCGATACCTCACGGTGCTGAGCGAGTCCGAGGGGAGCGCGGACGAATGCCCGGATCTCGAGATCGTGACCGTCGAGGGGTCGTACGATTCGACGCTGGCGGAGCTGCTGGCCGGGCAGCCGTGGCGCCGGATCGGCTTCGAGGCGGCGCATCTCACCGTGGACCGCTACCAGTGGCTGCTCGCGACACTCGCCGCCAACGGGCCGAAGGACGCCGAGCTCGTGGCCACCGAGCGCCTGGTCGAACGCGCGCGGATCCGCAAGGATCACTATGAGATCGCCACGCTCCGGGAAGCGGCGCGCCGGCTGTCGCTGGTCGCGTCGGCCGTGCCTGCCGAGGTCGTGCGTGGCTTGACCGAACGGGACGTCGCGCTCGCCATCGACCGGCGTGTACGGCAAGCGGGGTTCGAGCGTCCGGCGTTTGATACCATCGTGGCCAGCGGACCGAACGCGGCGTTGCCGCACGCCCGTCCAGGCGAGCGAACAATAACCGAAGGTGACCTCGTCGTGCTGGACTTCGGCGGGGTCTACGACTCATACTGCGTCGATCTGACCCGGACGATCTCGGTCGGGCCGGCCAGCGCGCGGGCACGCGAGGTGTACGCGGCCGTCCGCGAGGCCCGTGACCGCGCAATCGCCGTCGTCTCGCCCGGACGGTCGCGGTTCGACATCGACGCGGCGGCGCGCGAGACCCTCGGGCGTTACGGCCTGGCCGAGGCATTCGGACACGGAACCGGGCACGGTCTCGGCATCGAAGTGCACGAGGATCCGCGGATTTCCCGGAAGCGGCCCGACGTGGATGACGTGGACATTGAGGATGAGGCCGTCGACACCGGGATGATCTTTACGATCGAACCGGGCGCCTACCTCCCCGGATGGGGCGGCGTGCGCATCGAGGATGACGTGCTGGTGACCGATACCGGAGTGGAAGTGCTCACGGACACGACGACGGAACTTCTTGAAATTTGAGAATCTGAGGAGTTGAGGATTTAAGGAAGTAGATTTGCAGATCTAAGAGTTGAGGATCTATGGAAGTATCTGAGGAGCTATCGACGGATTGGCGCGGCCGCCCGCACTTCCTGAAATATATCCTCGGCAGCTCCTCAAATCCTCAAATCCTTAAGTTCCTCAAATCCCCAAATCCTCAAATCCTCAAATTCCGCGAGCCTCTCTTCATCTAACCATGGACCTAGACCAGATCAGAAGCATCCTGGACCTCGTGCGCGAGCACGAGCTGTCGGAATTCGAAATCGAACACTCCGGCATGCGGCTCAAGATCCGCAAGGACGCCGCCGGCGCCCGCGTGGTCACGTACGCGGCTCCCGTCGTGCCGGTCACCACCGCGCCGGCCGCCGCGGCGCCGCCGGCGCCCGTCGCCGGGACCTTGGCGCCCGCGGTCGCCGAGCTCGGCGACGCCGAGATCGAGCTTGCGGTCGTCAAATCACCCATCGTCGGGACCTTCTATCGCTCCGCCGAGCCGGAATCGGCGGCGTTTGTCGAGATCGGCGCGTCCGTGAAAAAGGGGGACGTGCTCTGCATCATCGAAGCGATGAAGCTGATGAACGAAATCGATTCCGAGTACGACGGCGAGATCGTGAACGTCTACGTGGAGAACGGGCAGCCCGTTCAGTACGGCGAGCGTCTGTTCGCCATCCGGACACGGTGACGCACCCCGGACGTTTGACTGCGGAGATCGCCGAGCACGCCGAGATCAGTTTGTCTCGTCGATCTGTGCGCGCTCAGCGGTTGCTTTATGTTTAAGAAAATTCTCATCGCGAACCGGGGCGAAGTCGCGCTCCGGATCATCTACGCGTGCCGCGAGCTCGGCATCAAGACGGTCGCCGTCTATTCCGAGGCCGACGAGAACCAGCTCCACGTCAAGTTCGCGGACGAGGACGTGTGCATCGGCCCCGCGCGCAGCGCCGACAGTTACCTCAACGTCCCGGCCGTGATCAGCGCCGCGGAGATTACCGGCGCCGACGCCATTCATCCAGGCTACGGCTTCCTGTCCGAAAGCGCCTATCTCGCCGAAGTCTGCGAGGCGTGCCACATCAAATTCATCGGGCCGGAACCGCAGGTCATCCGGCTGATGGGCGACAAGGCGCGCGCGCGACGGGTGATGAAGAAGGCCGGTGTTCCGATTCTGCCCGGCAGCGACGGCCCGATCGAGAACGAAGAGAAAGCGCTCAAGCTCGCGAAGGAGATCGGCTTTCCGGTCATCGTGAAGGCGACGGCGGGCGGCGGCGGACGCGGCATGCGCATCGTGCGGGCGGCCGCGGAGCTGTCCCACGCGGTCAAGACCGCGCAGCGCGAGGCCGAGGCGGCCTTCGGCGTCGGCGACGTCTACATCGAGAAGTACGTCGAGTCGCCGCGCCACATCGAGTTCCAGATCCTGGGCGACCATTTCGGTCAGGTCGTGCACTTGGGCGAGCGGGAGTGCTCCATCCAGCGCCGGCATCAGAAGCTGATCGAGGAGTCGCCGTCGCCCGCCCTGAGCGAGAAGATGCGGCGGAAAATGGGCCAGATCGTCATCGACGCCGCGAAGGCCGTGCAGTACACCAACGCCGGCACGTTCGAATTCCTGATGGATCCCGAGGGGCGCTTCTACTTCATGGAAGCGAACACGCGGCTGCAGGTCGAGCATCCGGTCACCGAAATGGTGACCGGCATCGACATCGTCAAGGCGCAGATCCGGATCGCCGCGGGGGAGCGGCTCGGCTTCAAACAGGCGGACGTCGTCTTCACCGGCCACTCGATCGAGTGCCGCATCAACGCGGAGGACCCCGAGACGTTCGTGCCGTCTCCGGGCCTCATCCACGTCTTCAGTGTCCCGGGCGGTCCGGGCGTACGCGTCGAAACGTTCGCGCATTCCGACTGCACGATCTCCCCGTACTACGACTCGATGATCGCGAAGCTGATCGTCCACGGCCGCGACCGCCAGGAGGCGATCGCGCGCATGAAGCGCACGCTCGAGATGACGACCATCGAGGGGATCAAGACCACGATCCCGCTCCACCTGCGAATCCTCGCCGACCCCGAGTTCGTCGCCGGCAAGCTGAGCACCGCCTTCATGGAGCGCTTCCTCGCCCGTCCCAACGCCGCCGGCGGCCGCCTTGCGGAAGCGGTGTGAGCGCGGCCTCGAACTTCAAATCTCAATCTGAAATCTGAAATCTGAAACCTGAAATCCCTCGTCTGACAGCGATCGTGGATGCAGAAGCGGCTGCGGCCGCGGGCTGGCCGATCCTCGATTTGGCGGCGGCCTATCTCCGCGGCGGCGCGCGCTTTCTGCAGGTCCGGGCCAAGTCGATGCCTGGGGACGCCTTCCTCGCGACCGCCGCGGCCATTGTCGAGCTCGCACACCGAGATCAGGCGCGCGTCGTCGTCAACGATCGCGCCGACATCGCCAGGCTGGCTGGCGCCGACGGCGTCCACATCGGCCAGGAGGACCTCGCGCCGGCGGCGGTCCGCGGCATCGTCGGGGACTCCGCCGTTGTCGGCCTCTCGACGCATACGGTCGAGCAGGTCGAGCTGGCGGCTTGGGAGCCGGTGACCTACCTCGCCATCGGCCCGGTCTTCGGCACCGCGACGAAGGCGACCGGATACGCGCCGATCGGGCTGGCGGTGGTCCGCGAGGCCGCGCGGCGCGCGGCCGCCCGCGGGCTGCCGCTGGTTGCCATCGGCGGGATCACCCTGGAGAACGCCGCGTCGGTCCTGGATGCGGGCGCGACGTCGGTGGCGGTCATCAGCGACCTGCTGGCGGGCGGCGATCCCGAGGCGCGGGTCCGGGCTTTTGTCGAACGGCTCTCGCGTTGAGAAGCGCCCCGCGTATAATCGCCGGGTCTTCACAGCACGCCATCTTCGAACTGAGAGGGGCATAGTGGCCGGAGCATTGTCTCGGACGAAATCAATCGATCGCCTCATGGCCGACGTCGCGGCCACGGGCGAGTCGACTCTCAAGCGGACGCTGGGCCCGTTTTCCCTGGTCACGCTGGGCATCGGCGCGATCATCGGCGCCGGTCTCTTCGTGCGCACCGCGGCCGCGATCGCCGAGCGTTCCGGCCCGTCGGTCACGCTGGCGTTCCTGGTGGCGGGCTTCGGTTGCGCGTTCGCCGGCCTGTGCTACGCCGAGTTCGCCTCGATGATCCCGATCGCGGGCAGCGCCTACACGTACTCCTACGCCACGATGGGTGAGCTCGTCGCGTGGATCATCGGCTGGGATCTCTGCCTCGAGTACGCGGTGGGCGCCGCCACCGTGGCCATCGCCTGGAGCGAGTACTTCAACAAGGTTCTCGAGTACGTCGGGATGCATGTGCCGTACGAATGGTGCCACTCGCCGCTCGAGAGCGCCAACGGCGTGCACGGCATCGTGAACATTCCAGCGATCGCCATCCTCCTGCTCCTGTCGGCGCTGCTCATCCGGGGCATGCAGGAGTCGGCGACGGTGAACAGCATCATCGTGGTCACCAAGGTGTCCATCGTCCTGATGGTGATCGTCATCGGCTGGGGCTTCATGAACCCGGCCAATCACACGCCGTACATTCCGGCGGCGACCACGTACGTCACGTCGGAAGGGATCACCCATCCCTACGGCGGCCTCATGGGCATCCTTGGCGCCGCGGGCGTGGTGTTCTTCGCCTTCATCGGCTTCGATGCCGTGTCCACCGCCGCGCAGGAAGCCAAGAACCCCAAGCGCGACATGCCGATCGGCATCCTGGGCTCGCTCGTTGTCTGCACCGTCCTCTACGTGCTGTTCTCCCACGTGCTCAGCGGCGTGGCGACGGTCGAGGATTTCCGGACCGCGGGCAAGGAAGCCTCGGTCACCTTCGCGATTACGAAGTACATGACCGGCTATGCCTGGCTGGGCAAGTTCGTCACGGTCGCGATTCTGGCGGGCTTCTCGTCGGTCATCCTCGTCATGCTGATGGGGCAGTCGCGGGTCTTCTACTCGATGAGCCACGACGGCCTGGTGCCGAAGATTTTTTCGGAGGTGCATCCGAAATTCAAGACGCCATGGAAGGCGAACATGCTTTTCTTCTTGTTCACCTCCGCGTTCGCCGGATTCCTGCCGGAGAGCATCGTCGGCGAAATGACCAGCATCGGCACGCTGTTCGCGTTCATGCTCGTCTGCGCGGGCGTCTGGATCATGAGGGTCAAGAGGCCCGAGCTCGTGCGGGGCTTCACCGTGCCGGCGCTGCCGTTGGTGGCGGTGCTCGGCATTCTCGTCTGCGGCGCGATGATCTACGGGCTGGGCTGGACCAACTGGCTTCGGCTTGGGGTGTGGCTGGCGATTGGTCTGGTGTTCTACTTCGGGTACGGCATCAGGCACAGCCGCCTCCAGACGCACCCGCACGAAGCCGGGCGCTGACGCCTCGCTGTGAACGTCCTCAAGGGCGACCGCTGGTTCCGGGCTCAAGGCCCGGCCTTTGCGGTCGCCCTTCTCGTGTTGGTGATCGCCGGCGGAACGGCCGGCTACATGGTGACCGACGCCCGGGCGCCGTGGGACGCGTTCTACATGACGGTCCTGGCGCTGACGACCGTCGAATCGCCGTCGCATCTCTCCCGGAGCGGCCAGGCGTTCACCGTCGTGCTGCTGCTCGGCGGCGTCGGCGCGGCGCTCTACACGTTCACCCTGCTCGCCACCGTTGTCGTCGAGGGCGGGCTTCCCAAGCGCCTCCAGCGGCGCCGCCACGCACGTATGCTCGAGACCGTCAAGGATCACTTCATCATCTGCGGCTACGGCCGCATCGGCAGCATCGTCGCCCACCAGTTTCGACGTCAGGGGATCCCGTACGTCGTGATCGAGCGGAGCGCGGATCGCGTGCAGACGGCGATCGACGAGGGCGCGATGGGCGTCGAAGCGGACGCGAGCCGTGAGGACGTGCTGAAGCGGGTGGGGATCGAGCGCGCCCGCGGACTGATCGCCGCCGTGGGGACCGACGCGGAGAACGTGTACGCCGTGCTCAGCGCCCGCGTGATGAGGCCCGACCTCTTCATCGTCGGCCGCGCCGAAACCGAGGACGCCACGATCAAGCTGAAGCGGGCGGGCGCCAACCGCGTGATCTCCCCCTATCAGATCGGCGGCGTGCAGATCGCGCAGACGGCGCTGCGCCCAGCCGTGGTCGACTTCATGGAGCTGGCGACCAGCTCCGACAACCTGGAACTGGCGATGGAGCAGATCACGATTACAGCGGGGTCCGCCCTGGCCAACCGCTCGATCGTCGAGGCGAATCTGCGATCGAAATACGGCGTGATCGTGATCGGTATTCAGCGTGAGGACAGCCGGATGGAATTCAACCCGGAACCGGACACGGCCATCCGGCCGGGTGACAAGCTGGTGGTGCTCGGGCGTCCGGAGTCGCTGAAGCGGCTCGACGCCGACGCCTCGAAGGGCAGGGGCTGATGCCGGCGCGCGTGCTGGACGGAACGGCGGTCGCCCACGCGATCCGCGAGGAGGTCGGCCCCGCGGTGGCGGCCTTCACGGCGCGCGCGGGGCGTCCGCCCGGGCTGGGGATCGTCCTGGTCGGCGAGGATCCGGCTTCGGAGATCTACGTGCGGGGCAAGCTCAAGTCGGCGGGCGACGCGGGGCTGCGCGCGGATCTCATGCGGCTCCCGGCCACCGCCTCGCTCGAGGACCTGGTGGCGGTGGTGGAGCAGCTGAATCACAGCGCGGCCCACGACGGCATCCTCGTGCAGTCGCCGCTGCCGGCGGCAATGGGCGCGGACGCGGAGCGCCGCGTGTTCGACGTCGTCAGGCCCGACAAGGACGTGGACGGCTTCCATCCCGTGAACGTGGGCCGGCTCGTGCAGAACCGCGCGACGCTGGCGGCCTGCACCCCGTCCGGGGTCATCGAACTGCTCGAGCGATCCGATATTGCCATCGCGGGCGCGCGCGCGGTCGTCATCGGCCGCAGCGACATCGTCGGCAAGCCGATGGCGCTGCTGCTGCTGCACCGGCACGCCACGGTCACGATCTGCCATTCGCGGACCACGGATCTTCCGGGCGTGGCGGCGGAGGCGGACATCCTGGTGGCCGCGATCGGCCGCCCCGGGTTCGTGACGCCCGATTTCGTGAAGCCGGGCGCCGCGGTGGTCGACATCGGCACGAGCCAGGTCGCCGATCGCGCGGTGGTCGAGCGGCTGTTTCCTCCCGGCTCCAAGCGCCGGGACGCGTTCGAGCGCCGCGGATCGATCGTCGTCGGCGACGTGCATCCGGATGTCGCCGCGATCGCCGGCGCGCTGTCGCCGGTGCCCGGCGGTGTCGGGCCGCTGACGATTGCGATGCTGCTCAGGAACACGCTCACCGCTGCGTTGGCGCGGGAGAGAGCGGGGGACGTCGGGTGGGTCAGGTAGGACGCGTCGGTGATCTCGTAGCGAAGCGGACACGGACCACATGCTGAAGATCGCGCTCACTGGGGGCATCGCAAGCGGAAAGAGTTACGTGCTGGACCGCTTCCGGCGGCATGGCGTCCCGTGTCTCGACGCCGACGAGCTCGCGCACGGCGTGACGGCGGCCGGGACCGAGGCGACCGCCGCGATCGCCGCACGCTTCGGCAGCGACATCCTCGCGGCCGATGGTTCCATCGATCGCAGGAAGCTCGGCCCCCTTGTCTTCGCCGATCCGTCGGCGCGCCGGGAGCTCGAGGCGATGGTCCATCCCGGCGTCTACCGCGCCATCGCGGCCGGCCTCCGCGCCTTCGAGTTGATGGGGGACGGCGCCTTTGCGGTCGTCGACGTCCCCCTGCTGTACGAAACCGGCGCGGAAAAAACGTTCGACAAGGTGATCGTGACCGCGTGCGCGTCCGGCGTCCAGCTCGCCCGCCTCATCGAGCGCGGTCTGAGCGAGGAAGCGGCCCGCCAGCGCCTCGCCGCGCAATGGCCCACCGAAAAGAAGACGTCGCGCGCGGACTTCGTGATCCTCACGGACAGAACCTTCGCGGACACCGACACGCAGGTGGACGACACACTGCGCCAGATCCTCAAATCCTCAGATCCTCAAATCCTAAGATTCTTTAAGCCTCCACCTCCGTAGTGTCCTGCGCCGGAGCAATCCTCTCCTCGACGAACGTGTTCCAGTCGTGGCAGTGCGGGCATTGCCACAGCAGCTCGGTGCTGCGGTAACGGCAGCGCATGCAGACGTGCGGGTCGAGGTAGAAGACGGCGTGTTCCGTGAGCTCACCGTAGCGATCGACAAGCGTCGCAGGGTGGTGCAGCTGGCCGAGCGCGCGCCAGATGGCCTGGTGAATGCTGAGCGCGTGCGGGTTCTGGACGAGGGCGGCGAAAAGCAGCTCGAGCGCGTCGCGGGGGGACCCGCTGGCGGCCAGGTGCCGCGAGAGCGCAAGCCGCGCGCGCCAGTCCTGCGGGTTTTCGTCGATAAGGCTCCGGCACAGCCGCGTGAACCGCTCGGGGCTGCCCGTCCGCATCGCGAGCGCCTCGAGCCGGTCGAACGCGAGGTACGCACGGTCCGGCGCGACGCCAATCAGACGTTCCCACACGGCCGCGGCTTCGCGCTCGTTCCCCTGCGCCAGGCGGACGTCGCCGAGGTTGAGGTACGCCGGCACCGCGCGAGCGTCGAGATCGATGGCGGCTTCGAACCGGCGGATCGCGTCGGCGTACTCCTTCCGGCGCATCGCCTCCAGCCCGATCTCGTTTTCCAGGAATGCCAGAATCGCCTGGCTCTGGGGCCGCGCCTCGATGTCTGCCAGCTTCGACAGCCGCCGGCGCGTGTCGGACGCCTCCGTCCACTGGTGCTGCTCCTCGTGCAGCTTCTGGAGGTTGAGCAGCGCGTACTCGTTCTTGGGATCGAGGCGCAGCACTTCGTTGAACGCCTCGAGGGCGCGGTCGACGAAGCCGCCGTGCCGGTAGTCGAGCCCAAGGCACAGCAGCACGTTGGCGTGCTCCAGCTTCCGCAGGTTCGGGCGCTGCAGCAGGTTTTGATGCTCCTGGATCGCGCGGCCGACCTGCCCCTTCTCCCGATACAGGTTGCCGAGGATCAGGTGGATCTCCAGCGGATCGCCGGCCGACTCGGCGGCGGCGGTGAGTTCCTCGATCGCCTGATCGATCTGGTTGGCGACGAGAAAATTCAGGCCCAGCATGTAGTGCGGCGACTCGCGGTTCCGC